>JAJZWH010000028.1 GCA_021846765.1 bacterium
AAGCAGCCATAGCTGCCTGTTGTTGTCCTGCTTGCTTAGATGGCCCGCTGCCTGATCCCAATATTCGTCCATCTACGTACACTCCAACCGTAAAGGTTTTATCATGATCGGGACCCTCTTCAGTTATAACCCTATATTGTGGAGTAAATCCTTCTTGGCTTTGAACTATTTCTTGTAGTTGTGACTTAGGATCCATCCAACTACCCTTAGTAAGAATGTCCGAAAATGTAGACAGAATTGACTTGGCGATAAACTCTTGAGCCTGAACGTATCCATGATCAAGATAAATCGCACCAATGACGGCCTCGAAACTATTAGCTAAAATCTGAGCCCTACCACGTTCTGAGCCTTTTTTTTCACCTCTACTTAATCTGAGTAGAGATTCAAAACCAAATTTTTGAGCAGCAGATCCTATGCTTTCTGTCCTAACTAACGCACTCCTCCAATTAGTTAAAACACCTTCTGGGTCTGGATAATTATTAAATAAATACTCAGTAACTACCAATTCTAAAACAGCATCACCCAAAAACTCAAGTCGCTCATTGTGTTCTTTAACTGTTTTTCTATGTTCATTTAGATACGAACGATGAGTGAACGCGGTAATCAGTAAATTAATATCATTAAATTTAAAACCTAAAGTTTGTTCGGCAAATAATTGATATGAATTACTATCCATAATTATTATTATAAATTATCTTCCCTAATCTTCTTGAGACCAATTAAAATAAGTTTTCCTATGTCATCATAGGCTATTTTATCTATTGCCTCGCTTGCTGGTAGCCAACGCATATCATTCAACCATTCTTCTCCATTAAGTTGATGGGTTTTGCCCAATGCTTGAACTAAATAAATATGCATGGTCATTAAAACTAAAGTATGATTACGACGATAACGAAAATTCACTTTACCTAACCAGGACATAACCTTCATATCCTGCAAACCAGTTTCTTCTCTAATCTCTCGCTCGGCCGTCTGATTTGGCTCTTCTCCAGGCTCAACATGGCCCTTGGGGATAGTCCATCGATTTTTTGTATCTTGAATCAATAAAACCTCAATTCCATTGCTTTGGTTTCTCCGCCAAATTACTCCTCCGGCAGTAGTTTCGTGAACTGCTTCTTCAATTAGCGGACGCCTTGCAACAAATTGTCGAATACCTTTGATTGGTTTAGGTCTTTTCATCTATTAGTCTCGTTTACTTAGTATTTTTTTTGATTTGCTTTTTTGATTCATTTTGTTTTAAAAAAGTACCGAGAACTCCATTAATAAATTTCGATGAATTCTCACCTCCAAAAGATTTTGCTAGTTCGACAGCTTCATTAATAACCACTTTTGGCGGAACGTCAGATTCATTCTCTAGTTCATAAAGTCCAATTCTTAGTACTATCCTATCCATTCTGGCTATTTGGTCAATAGGCCACTTGCCAGCTATAGGTTGTAACTTCTTATCTAGTTCTTTACTTGATTTAGATACTCCTTGAACCAAACGACGGATAAAATCCTTATCTTCAACCATTTCTTGATAGCGTTCGATGTTGCGGTTCATCACCTCATCTAAATCAAAGTTTTTATCTCCAGACCCCAGCCTAAAATCCTCTTCGTATAGAGTCTGTAGAGTTATAATTCTTCCTAAGTGTCGATTAGAAGCCATTGAATTGATCCATTAAAGTACTACTTTTTTGCTAAATTGTTATTTGTTAACATTATGAATTATAGCAATTTTCTTTGAGTAATTACCTAATTACTTTAGGGCCTTACTATTTTCTCGTCTTGTAGTTTTGACTTTAACTGGAGACTTTCCATTAACTTTTCGAGCCAATTTAATCACTAAATGACTGCGACGAGCCCCGGTTGCTCTTGGACTAGTTCGTTTTTTGGGTTTACCCATAATATTTTAATAGCTCCTTCTTATTGATTGTAAGTTTAGTAAATATTAGTTACTACTTTAACAGAAATAACTTCTTATTATCAATAAAACTCTGGCCTACTATTCTGATTTAATGACTAAACTTAACAATTTATCTGGCACAAAAATTTTCTTAACTATTTTATTAGCTTGCCAGTAACTAGCAATCTTCGGATCTTTGAGAGCTTCTTTTTCAACATCAGCTTGACTTGAACCAATTGCTAAACGGACTTGTCCCCGGACCTTACCATTAATTTGGATAACAAACACTGTCTTTTCTTCGGCTACGTACTTTTCTTGGTAAGTAGGCCAACTACTAAGGTGAACTGAACCTTGATTAGCTAATTGTTCCCATAACTCCTCAGCTATATATGGCGCAAAAGGAGCAATTAATTTTACTAGAGTTTCCAAAGCCCATTGCCACTGGACGCTTTGATATCTATCTTTAGCTTTAATTAAATAAAGCTGATTAACGCAATCCATTAAGCCAGCAATGGCCGTATTAAAGCTCAGATTTAATAAATCTTTGCTAACTCTTTTAACTGTTTTATTGATTACCCTGACTAGCTCTTCGGATTCTTGATTACCACCGTCGGCAGCGTTAAATTCGCCTACCATTGTCCAGATACGCTGTAAAAAGCGAAAAGTTCCTCCCAAAGATTCAGGACTCCATGGGGTTGTCTGATCGTATGGTGCAAGGAAAGTAATTGCTAACCTTAGAGCATCAGCTCCATAGCCACTATCAATGATTTCCAGGGGATTAACTATGTTGCCCTTACTTTTGCTCATCTTTGTTCCGTCAGCAGCTAAAATAATACCTTGACCTCTTCTAGCTAAATATGGCTCTGGAGTAGGAACTAAACCCTGATCAAACAAAAACTGATGCCAAAAACGCGAATAAAGTAAATGGAGAGTAACATGCTCCATGCCTCCTAAATACAAATCAACTGCACCCCAATAATCTAACTTATCTCTAGAGGCAAACATTTTATTATTATTTGGGTCAAAATATCTTAAATAATACCAACTGCTTCCAGCCCAATTAGGCATTGTGTCTGTTTCTCTTTTAGCTGGTTGACCGCATTTTGGACAAGTAGTATTAACCCAATCGGTAACTGCGGACAGCGGGCTTTCTCCAGTACCTGTTGGTTGATAGTGATCTAACTTGGGTAATTCAACTGGTAAATCTTGATCTGGGACAGCTACAGCACCATCTTTTTTACAGTGAATAATGGGTATTGGTTCACCCCAATAATGCTGTCGAGAAAAAATCCAATCTCGTAAACGATAATTAATCTTTTCCCTAGCTAATCCTTGCTTAGTCAAATCTTTAACTATTAACTCTCTAGCCTGAGAGCTGTTAAGTCGATCATATTTGCTGGAATTGACCATAATCCCTTCACCAACAACAGCCTTTTGCTCGCTTAGCAATGCTTGATAAATATATTTATGAGCTGGATCGCTTACCAACTTCTCAACGTCCTGTATATTAACCCATTCTATTGAGAACTTATTTTTTTCACCAGAATCTAAATTAGGATCAACTTTGTTATCATCAGTAAGCTCAAATAGAAATCCTCTAATTTTAGCGTAACAGTTTTGATCGACCACATTAGAGTAGTAATGATTATGGACATTGTAATCTAATTGATTAATAATCTTCAGGTTAGTATAACCACACTCCTGCGCTATTTCTCGTCTAGCACAAGCTTGTAAATCTTCACCTGGTTCAACGCCACCACCAATAAATAATTGGCCTCCACTGCTGTGTTGACGAGCACCCCAATTGAGCATTAAAACTTGTTGCTTTTGACGATTAATAACTACTGCTACTATAGCCTCTCTTTCTAGCTGTTTTTCTTGAGCTTGGCCAAAAGACGGTTCAATGACATATTGAATTGCAATTTGGTACTTTTTAGCAAAATCAAAATCTCGTTGATCATGAGCCGGAACACCCATAATTGCTCCGGTCCCGTAATTCATTAAAATATAATCAGCAATCCAAATAGGAATCTGTTGATTATTAATTGGATTAATAGCATAAGAGCCGCTGAAAACTCCAGTTTTGCTTTGATTATCCTGACGTTGTATATCGCTTTTTGCCTGAGCCTGTTTAATATAATTCTCTACTTGGCTCTTTTGTTTGGGACCAATTAAACTGTTAATTAAATTATGCTCTGGGGCAATGGCTAGATAAGTTGCTCCATATATAGTATCTGGTCTGGTGGTAAAAACTTCAATAAATTGGTCAGGCTGATTAACTATCTTGAATTTAATTTCTGCACCTTTAGATTTACCAATCCAATTGATTTGCTGATCGGCAATGCGCGGTAAATAATCTACTTGCTCTAAACCATCAATTAAACGTTGAGCATAGTCGGTTATTCTTAATAGCCATTGCTTTAATAACTTTTTCTCAACTAATGTATCACAACGTTCATGACGACCATTAATCACCTCTTCATTAGCTAAACCGGTTTTGCAAAAAGGACACCAATTGACAGCAATTTCTTGTTGATAGGCTAAACCAGCCTGGAAAAATCGTAAAAATAACCATTGAGTCCAGCGATAATAAGCAGGATCAGAAGTGTTGATTCTCCGGCTCCAGTCAAAACTAAAACCCAATCTCTCAAGTTGTTCTTGAAAATTAGCAATATTTTTTTGAGTAGCAACTTCTGGAGATACTTTATTTTTTATAGCATAGTTTTCAGTCGGTAATCCAAAGGCATCATAACCCATTGGATAAAGAACATTAAACCCTTCCATTCTTTTTTGCCGTGCAATAATATCTCCAAGAGTATATTCTCTAATATGACCCATATGCATCCCTTCTCCTGATGGATAAGGGAATTCGGTTAACATGACATATTTGGGACGCTTAGCAAAATCAATACCTTTATATAGATCAGCCGTTTGCCAATTTTTGCGCCATTTAGATTCAACCAGTTGGGGATTATATCTCTTCATATTTAATCAAGTATATCAAGGTAGTTCGACTTCTAATACTGTTTAAGATAATTAGTCTTAAAACTAGTAGCCAATTTTTGTTTTTGTTGAAATTTATCTTCCGCCAGTTCAATAAGTTGACTGACTATTTGGACGCTGGATTTACCGGCTTGTCGCCAATTGTGTGCATATAGGCCGCCTGGTAGAGGATTAACTTCATTAAAATATACTTTTTTTGTCTTGGTATCAATTAGTAAGTCAACCCTAGCAATGCCCGAACACCCTAAGCAGCGATAGACAGCTAAAGCAGTTTGTTCTGACTTTTGATATAAATCTTGAGGTATTTCGGCTGGTAGTTTGCTATAACCTTGCGCACCCTTAGCGCTTTTACCTTTTTTACCACCTCCTCCCATGTATTTAGTATCAAAATCGAAAAAATCCTCACCTTTTAGAAGGGGCTGTTCGACCAAGGCTGGAGTTAACTTATCGTTACCGATGATTGGTACAGTCACTTCAATTAAATTATTAACCGCCTGTTCAACGATAATTTTATTATCATAATGAGCGGCCACTTCGATAGCATTCTTCAATTCCATAGAATCTTTAACTCGACTGATCGCAATACTAGAGCCTAAATGCACCGGTTTAACAAATAACGGATAATTCAGTCTAGCTAACTGTTTTAGTATAGTTTGAGGTCTATCCTTAAAATCTTGAGCGTAAAACCATTCGAAATCTGAAGTCAAAATTCCATGATAAGTAGTTATTATTTTGGCTAAAGCTTTGTCCATAGCTAAAACGCTTGATGGCATATCGCAGCCTACATAAGGAACGTTGGCCATCTCTAACAAGCCCATTAGTTCTCCATCTTCACCGTGAGTGCCGTGAGTAGCGGGAAAAACTACATCTATTTTAATGGTCTTTGGTTTTAACCCAGGCTTTATTATGTTTAAACCATCGCTAAACTGTAGAGCTAGCGGTTTTAGCTTGGTCATTAAACTGTCGATCTGACCTGATGTAAATAGACTAACGTCGCTCAGTCGAGGATCGCTATACCATACTCCATCTTTACTAATATAAATTGGTATTACTTGATACTTATTAGTCAACTCTAGGGGCTTAATAATGCTAGATAATGCAGTGATAATCGAAACATCGTGTTCGGTTGATCGAGAGCCAAATATTACTGCGACTACAATTTTATTCATAATTGATACTTATCTAAAGTGTATAACATCGAGTTAATTTAAGCATAATTATCTGGCCAATCATTTTGCATTAAAACTAAATCTCCACTAGCAACAAAATGTTCTAAGCCCTGATAAAAAGCTAGTGGATCTGATTCAATTATAAGCTCACCCTTATAACCGGCTTGCACTAATCCTTGTTTAATGAACTCAGTCACTGAATTGGCCATTAATACTACCATATCCGGTTGTCCTTGAGCAATTACCTGCCCCATCTCTTGGTGGACACGAGCAGTCTCTTTTCCTTGATCTACCAGGCCGGGGCTAACATAAATTTTGCGTTTGGCTGATAATTGTCTAAGTAATGCTGTGCCAGCTTTAATTCCGTCTATATTGCCATTATAGGTATCGTCAATAATCCAAGCACCACTTAATTGATATGGTTGCATACGATGTTCGAATGGTTTAGTTTTGGCTATTCCCTGCTCGATTTGAGCTTTAGTTAAACCAAACTCCATAGCTAACATAGCCGCCAAAGATAAAACTCCAACTTGATGAGCGCCTAATAACTCGCTTTTTAAATTAAGGATTTGTTTATCCTTGACTAATTGAAAACTTGTCGAGTTAACGCTTAGTTTAACATTTTCAACTTTCCAATCACCCACACCCTGGTTGGAGTACCTAACAAAACTTGGTTTTAAAAACTTAGCTGCTAGTTCTGATTGACCATTCACATAAACATTTTTATTTTTTAAATAGCTAGCTAGAGAAAAAATATCCTCTCCGGCTGCATCAACTGTTTTATATTTATCTAGATGAGCTGGAGCTAATCCGGTAATGACTCCATGAGTAGGGTGAGTAATATTAGTAAATTTAGCTACATCTCCAGGAGCACCTTCACCGTATTCAATAATTAAAATTTCTTCCTGTCCAGTTAACTTCTTGGCTAGTTTAGCATGCTCAATAGCTACGTTATGATTGGCCTGAGTAGCTTGAACTTTTTTGCCTTCAGACAAAACTGTCTTAAGTACTTCTTTCATTGAAGTTTTACCATAGCTACCAGCTACAGCAATCTTAACAGCTGGGTGCGACTGATATATTTTTTGAGCCTGTTCAATCTCATGCTGGTTCTTTGGCTGAACAATAAAAACTCTAGCTAATTCTAAGGGAATAACTACTAATAATGGCCAAATTAAAGGATAGGCAATAATGATAGCCAGCCCAAAAGCCCATAATCCAGGTAACTTTAAAGCAAAATTTAAGATGATTAAAACAATACCAATGGCTATTTCGCTTAATATGCCTATACGCAGTGCTAGCAACAGTAACTTAGCTCGTTTGGTATTATCTAACTGACGCCGATGCATAACAGTCGAAAAATCTCTTACTCTTAATAACCATTTAAGATAAGGCATCGCCTGATATTCACAGGATTGCAACATATAAACTAGATAATTAGGTAAACGCGGTGAATACATTGAAAATAAGCTTTTCACTGCAAAAACTCCATAATTAACTTTTCTACTTTTTCGGCTTGATCATGATGAATAAAGTGATTATTGCTAGTAATAATTTCTAGATTAGAGTGCTTAATGAGTTGATGATAGCGTTGACCATCAGTCAGCGGAATGGCTGGATCTTGATCAGCAAAAATTAACAATACTGGAATAGTGATTTTAGCGGCATCCTGCTGAACGTCTTGTTTAACTGTCGCTTTAAAGGTTTCTACTAAATGAGGAGCAACTAGCATATCCGAGCCAATAGTACCATATAGTTTTTGTCTTAGTCGTTGTTTAGTTTGACTGGGCATAAAAAAAGTTGCCACTTTACCAGTTTTAGCTATTGCCTTAGTTATTTGTCTTTTTTTCTTATTTGTATCTCTAATACCGGAAGCAGCTATAAGAACTAATTTAGCCGGCTTAAGTTCCTGTAAGCTAATTGCTCGAATGGCTAAAGCTCCACCATTTGAGTGACCAATAACTAAATAAACCTTTTCTAAATTTAATTTAGCTAAAAAATGATGCAATAATTTTGCGTAATCATCTAGGTTCCAAACTCCTAAAGGTGCCTGACTACCTCCAAAACCGGGCAAATCGAGCGCTAGGACCTGATAATCTAAACACAATCGATCAATTAAATAGCTAAAGGTTTTATGGCTATCTCCCCAACCATGTAACAGCAAGATTAATTTACCCTTGCCTTTTATTAGATAATTTATAGCTAGTTCATCGACTATAGCTTGCATGTATGGTAATTAATTATACTTCAAAAATTATTCTTATGATTAAACAAAATATATAATTAATTATAAGAAGTAGTTTTTAGTAAACTGAAAAAGTTAAAGACATGAGTTTATCGATTATTGTGGCCGCTAGTAAAAATAAAGTTATCGGAGATAGTTCGGTCTACCCGCTATGGCATTTAGCTGATGATCTAGCTAATTTTAAAAAGCTAACTCTAGGTCATCCCATTATTATGGGAATAAAGACATACGAAAATATTAACCATCCACTAAGCGGTAGAGAAAACATCGTCTTATCTCATAATTTAAATTATCAAGCAGAAGGATGCTTGGTGCTCAATTCTCTACAGGCAGCAATTAATCACACTAAAGACGCGCCAAAGACTTTTATTATTGGTGGAGGCGAAATATATAAGCAAAGCCTAACTTTAGTCAACGAAATGTACTTAACCTTAATTGATAGCCAAATCCAAGGCAACGTTTATTTTGATTATGATCCGTTAGAGTGGAAGATTTTAAAAGTTACTAATTATCCAAAAAATTTGCTAAACAGTGCGAATTTTAGCTTACTCCATTTAGTACGCATCTAATTTATCAATTGGTGGTCCTCGTGCGATCGTTGTCGAACTCGTCCCCCTCACCCTTGGACCGGGCACTCCGGGCCTACCGGAGGCTGAACCTGGCCTTACCGGCCCAGAAGCGCCCCACCAGGGCCGTGAAGCGGGCAAAGCGGCTCAACAGCACGGAGGTGGTTCGCTTGGTCGAACGTTACAGCTCCGGAGGCACGGTGTACGAGCTGGCCACCGAGTTCGGCGTCCATCGGACAACGGTCTCCGAGCATCTCAAGGCTGTCGGCGTACAAATGCGACGCCAGCCTCTGACGCCGGTCCAGGTGAGGAATGCGGCCCGGCTCTATGCCAGCGGACTGTCTCTCGTTGATGTCGGCCGTCACCTGGGTGTCCACGCGTCCACAGTGAACTTAGCCCTTAGGGAGCGCGGGGTGTTGATGCGGAAGCCTTGGGACCATCTTCGCCAGCACAAAGCTGCGCCACATCACCCCTTGACCGAGTAAAGGGGGGCCACGCCACGGGGGTTGGCGATCTACGTGGTCACTCTCAGGCGGCAATGCTCGATAGTTGAAACGCTGCTCAGATGGCATCTGCGAGCGTTCCAGGACGTGGCACCGCGTGTGCCTACCCGACACCACGCAACTGGACCTTTGTGGCATTTTCAGTTGGCGATACAATACATATGGAAGTGAAGCGTCGTTAGATCGACGCCAGATAGTCGCTACAACGTGTCTATCTATGAAGGCCCTCGGGTAATCGATCGCTCGAGCCGAGGGACGTTAGCCTGGTGGGTGCGCTTGGGTCATCCAAGGATCAAGTCCCACCCGCTTCCATTGATGGACACTAGAAGAGGCCCTGACGCTAACAGTCAGGGCCTCTTCCTTAGCTTAGTTCGAGGTCTCCCTCAACGGCGAGCACTAAGCTCAGTGTCGACCCGGGTTGTGCTTCCCGACGTTCTGGTTCGTGTAGTGCATGTTGGTGGCGCTGTTTAGTTCGCCATGGGACTCTTCAGAATTATGTGTAAACTATCCAGAGATTTATATGAATGCAAGTGAGCGATTAGCTCGCTTGTTATTAGTTTAAGATTTTTAATGTACTAACTAATTTCTTTAAACTTAAGCTTAACTATAACATGGGTATCCTCCCTTCAAAATGAATAGCAAATTGGTTAAGGATAGTAGGCCAATTAGGGACACATGGTATCCAGCTTTCCTGGGCTTTCTGGGTAGCTAAGTATAGTACTTTAGTTAAGGCATCATTGCTAACAAAACTACGTTTGTTCTTGGTGTATTTCCTAAGCACTGAGTTGTAAGATTCAATTGCATTAGTGGTATACATCATCTTTCTAATCTCAGAGCTAAAACTAAAACATTGAGTTAAAGCTTCCCAGTTATTCTTCCGAATATTAATAGCCATTGGGTACTTTTCTCCGAAACGCTCTTCTAAAACTTTAAAGTTGGCTTCAGCTTCTTCTATAGTACTAGCGGTGTAAACTGGCTTTAGGTATTCCATAAACTCACTTTTTAGCTTATGTGGTACGTAAGCTAGTGAATTACGAATGGCATGGACTATGCAGCGCTGGACAGTAGTTTGAGGAAAGATACTATGGATAGCTTGTTCAAAACCAGATAGACCATCTACGCAGGCGATTAGGATATCCTGGACACCACGGTTTTTAAGGTCGGTTATGACACTTAGCCAATATTTAGCACCTTCACCACCATTACTAATGTAATGTCCGAGAATATGTTTGTAACCAGATAGATCATAGGCCATTACAATATGGACAGCCTTATTAATTACTTTATTGTTCTCTCGGCACTTAATATGGATAGCATCCAGGTAGGCAATGGTATAAATACTATTTAGTGGTCTGGCTTGCCATTCCTGAGCTAACTCCAGGACTTTATCTGTTACTTTTGAGATAAAGCCGGGGCTGAACTCAAAACCATAGGTTTCATGTATCCAGTCAACTATATCTGCCGTTGAAGTACCAAAGGCATACATAGAGATAATCTTTTGTTCTAGCTCAGAGCTTATTTGTTTATATGGCGGCACTACTTCTGAATTGAAGTCGCCATTGCGGTCTCTAGGCATATCCAGCGTAAACGGACCGTCACTACTGCGCAGAGTCCTTTGATAGCTGCCATTGCGGCTGTTACCAGTTAAATAGCCACTGGGATGATGTTTGGGATAACCTAGATGTTCGTTCATCTCAGCTTCCAGCATTTCCTGCATTAATGGTTTTAGCATCTGGGCTACAAGGCCGTCTTTACCGATTAGATCTTCAAAGCGTTTAGCGCCGGATTGTTCTAGCATAGCTTGAGCTTGTGGCGTAGCTACCAGGGCTTTAGCTAAATCTGACAGATCTGCTGTTTGAGCGGATTGAGTTTACACATAATTTTTATGGTCTCGA
>JAJZWH010000029.1 GCA_021846765.1 bacterium
ATCTAATCGCTATAGCTAATTTTTTAGTAGGTATTGTCGGCATGTTAATATATTTAATATGTTTAATAAATGGTTTGATCTTTTATTAAAACCTTGGCAGTATAAAATATTTAGGTTTGCCTGCATAGGTATTATAAACACTTTAATTGATTTAAGTATTTTAAATTTACTTGTTTTTAGTGTACGTTTAAATCCTCTAATATCCAACCTTATATCGGCTTCAACTGCTATAACTATATCTTATTTTTTAAACCACCGTCTTGTCTTTAGGGACACGAGGCCACGTAATTTTAAGCAATTCGCGCATTTCTATATGGTTACAGGCTTAAGTATACTAGCAGTACAAGATATCATAATAGCGCTATTTAGTCATTTTATTGGAGTTAGAGACAGTTCATTAACTTCTTTAATTAGAAATTCGGGCTTAGCTATAAGTGCTAAAGCGATTAATTTAAATATAGCCAAGTTGATAGCCGTAGCCTCCGGAATGGTTTGGAATTTCCTTTGGTATCATAAAGTAGTTTTTCGCCACGTTGAAGAAAAAATATTAACGGGATCAGAACTAAAAACATAGATTATATCAAGTAAGACATTTAATTAAAGTCCTATATAGCAAATTGCCTAGAGTTGTTAGCTAAGCTCTTTTTTGGTTACATATATTACTACGCTTTTGCCGACAGATATAGATTTCCAATTTAAAGACTTTAATTCTTTGACTAAAACTTTAGAGGTATCAGGCCTATAGATTATTCTAGTTACTTTATTTTGTTTACAGAAGTTAATCAATAAAGGTTTAAAATTAGTTAATAAAGCACTATTATAAAAAGAATTTATTAGAGGATTTTGGGCAAAGTTGATAGGAGTAGAACCTATATAACCACCAGATTGGGTAAAGTCCATTCTCGATTCGGGCTGATAAAGCATACTGTTACCCAAATATCCGTAAGGCAAAATGATTACATTTGAGCCTCGGGGTATATATCTAGATACCAGATTAGGTTGAAATAGCTTAGGTTTAGGTGTGGGTTGCCAAAAATACATTGAAGTATTGGGAAGAATAAAAACAATGGCGACGATAACTACCAATAGTTTAATTAAATAATTTCTTGTAGATGTTTTAATAGATAACCAAAGACCAATAATTAAAGATAAAACAAGAAAAACATACATACTAAATCTATCGGGAATAGCTGAACTTAATAAAGGTAGATGCTCTGCAATGTTCCACGGCAAGGTTAGGTTTTCAGTTTTGCCGTCAATAAGAAGAATGGGTCCCATGGCTGCAATTACTAGAAATATGAATAATATAGCTAAAGATTTATAAACAAGTTTTTTTCTGTTTTTTATACTTATATACAGAAAAATTAAAATAAAAGATATCCCAAGATATGCGCCTTCTTCAGCAAAATTACCAGCAAATTTAGCAGTTGTTTTAACAAAAAGACTATGGCCTAATGTAGTGATTGGAGTTGGGATAATAAAATTCAATAAATCTGTTGAATAATAAGCAAAAGCCGATGGTTTAGGTGAATTATTGGAGGCTACCTTATAGCCTTTCAACAGATAGTATAGAAAAGGCGATAATATGATCAAAGAAAGAACTAGAGAATAACCGAAATCTAAAGTAGTTTTTAGAATTAAAATACGTGTTTTTTTATCTGAAAATGATAAAAATATTAGAATTCCAATAAACGAAAAGGTTATAAATGTAGCAAATATCTCAGTAGATATACCAAATTGGACTGCCAATAACAATGCAGATAATAAAATAAAAACATATCTTTTCATTTTCTCTTGATATCTAAGAATAAAGAGCATTATTAGAAGAGGAATGCAAAACGTAACATATAGTTGAGTGTGCCCAAGTAGTTGGCCAAATTCATAAGAAGAAAAACCAAAAATATATCCAGCTAATAAAGATGGAGGATATTTCCTAGTAATTACGTACACTAGATAAAACATAGAGGCAGCCGAAAGAACAGGTGCAAGAAGGGCCATTAAATTAAAAGAAGCTATTGCCCCAAAAAAATAAGTTACTGGAGAAAATAATAAAGCTAGAATTGGAATTGAGGTTGCCCATGTAAGGTTAAAACCATTTGGATACCATAGGTATTTTGTTAAAAAAGGATTCAAATGATGAGCTATAGCAAATGGCCACCAATTAAAAGACCATATGAAGATTTCAGGGTCTCCACTTAGAGTAAATATAGAATGAGTTAAGCTAAAATTATGTTTTAGCGCAAAAAAAACTACACTGAAAATTAAGTAAATCAAAACTGGTGAAAATAACACTAAAGTTCGCAATAACTTATGCTGCTTATATTGTTTTTTTAAGTTACTAACAATTTTTTTTAATTGAATATGTTTGCATATCAACAGTTTATTGTCTTTTAATTGATTAAGTTGTTGGCATAGATTTTTCATGTTGGTTGTTATATGAATAAATTAAAATAAACTATTTCCCACACTGCTTTAATGCCATCCTTGAAGCTTATTTTCTTGCCTTCTTCTTTGCTTCGGCCGTAATAAGATATTCCTATCTCATATACTCTAGCGTTGCTTTTAGCGATGCGGGCAGTTATTTCTGGTTCAAAGCCAAACCTTTTGGATTTTAAGTTTTTAGCTAATCGTCTAGCTAGATCACCGTCCATCATTTTATAACAAGTTTCCATGTCGGTTAAGTTAAGTCCGGTTAAAAGGTTAGATAGGGTAGTTAGAAACTTATTGGCAACTTGATTGCGAAAGTATATTATACGATGAGGTTCGCCACCAATAAAGCGTGATCCATATACTACGTCAGCGTGTTCACGCTCTATTGGGTAGAGTAGTCTAGCGTACTCTATCGGGTCATACTCTAAATCAGCATCTTGAATTATAACTACATCGCCTTTTGATTGTAGAATACCTCGTTTTAGGGCTGCGCCTTTACCTTGGTTATGTTCTTGAAAAATAAGTTTAATTTCTTGGTGTTTCTTGGATATCCTCGATAGTATTTCTCGTGTTCCATCACTAGATCCGTCGTCAACAATTATAATTTCTTTTTTAGTAGAGCCTAAATTAACATCTAGAACTTCTTGAACTAACTTCTCTATAGTAGCCTTTTCGTTATAGCAAGGGATTACGATAGATAACAGTTTTGCTTTAGGCATCAGGTGAACTCCGGTATATTTTTAGATATGTTAACATAAAACAAGCGTGATTAACTATACCAAAGTTCGGATTGAGCGGTTGCTCAAAATTGAGTTTATTCGTTTTTGTATTGTTGGTGGCACTGGTTTTGTCATTAACTTTATAATCTTGATTGCCCTTAGGGATTTGTTTAGCTTCCCAGCTTTTCCCGCTCAGCTTATTGGAGCTGAAGTTGCGTTATTCAGTAATTTTATGCTTCATCATCACTGGACATATAAGGCTCATAAAGTAGAGAAAACAATTAAACAATTAGTTGTTCAGTTTCATCTGTCTTCTTGGCCAGCTATTTTAGGGAGTGCTTTCATGGTTGCTGGTGGTGAGCGATACCTTCATTTAGATAATATTTTGGCATTGACTCTAAGTTCAGTAATTGCCCTGCTCTGGAACTTCTTCTGGTCAAAGTTTATTATTTGGAGAGATACATCATCAAAAGACGTAAAGGAGATTTCTTAAAATGAAGGTTGCGGTTGTTGGAACTGGCTATGTTGGTTTAGTTACGGGTACTTGTTTTGCGGAAGTGGGCAATCATGTAACTTGTGTTGATATAGATGAGCATAAGGTAGCTAAGCTGAAACAAGGCGTAGTTCCTATTTATGAACCATTGCTCGAAGAGTTTTTTAAACGAAATATAGCCGATGGAAGATTGGATTTTACGACAGATCTACAAGAAGGCGTAAAAGATGCTGAAGTTATATTTTTAGCATTACCTACACCGCCTGGAGAGGACGGCTCAGCTGATCTAAGCTATGTATTGTCTGTTGCCGATCAGCTAGGGGGGTTAATTGATAAGTACTGTGTTGTCGTTAATAAGAGTACTGTCCCAGTTGGAACGGCAGATTTAGTCAGAAACGCTATTGCTAAGAATACTCAAGTAGAGTTTGATGTTGTGTCTAACCCTGAGTTTTTAAGGGAAGGGTTTGCAGTTGAAGATTTCATGAAACCCGATAGGGTAGTGATTGGTTCAAGTTCAGATCGAGCAAAGGAATTGATGCACAAACTGTATGTTCCTTTTGTTCGACAAGGTAATCCTATCTATTTTATGGATGAACTGTCTGCGGAAATGACTAAATATGCAGCTAATTCTTTTCTGGCCACCAAAATTAGTTTTATGAATGAAATAGCTAATCTTTGCGAGAGAGTTGGAGCAAATGTAGATAATGTTCGTTTGGGCATTGGGGCTGATGAGCGGATCGGTAAGCGTTTTTTGTTTCCGGGTATTGGTTATGGGGGCAGTTGTTTTCCTAAAGATGTTCTTGCGCTAAGGAAAATTGGCAGCAATAATGGCTATGAGCTGAAGATTTTAGAAGCAGCAACGCTAGTTAATGATCTTCAAAAACAAAAAATGGTTGAGTTGATTAAGGATTACTTTAAGGGTGAGTTAGAGGGCAAAGTAATTGCTCTATGGGGATTGGCTTTTAAGCCAGATACTGATGATATAAGGGAAGCACCAGCGCTGTCTATTGTCGATGCATTATTAGCTAGTGGTGTTGTTGTTAAGGCCTATGATCCGGAGGCTATAGACAATGTGGCTAAAATATATGTTGGCCAGGATAACCTTGTCTTAAGTAATGATCAATATGGCATATTAAAAGATGCTGATGCTTTAGTTATAGCGACTGAGTGGGGTGTCTTTAGAAGCCCAGATTTTGAGGTGATAGGGAAAGAATTAAAGACACCGTTAATTTTTGATGGTCGGAATGTTTATGATCCACTTGAAATGCAGCAAAGGGGCTTTAAATATATAAGCATCGGTAGAGGGGCTGTTGGTCTATGAGTAGTGTTTTAATCGCTGGAGGGGCTGGATTTATTGGATCGTATCTTTGTGATTATTATCTTAACCAAGGATATGAAACGTATTGTGTAGATAATCTATCTACCAGCACCGGTGAAAATATTGAGCATCTAGAAGCTAATAAAAACTTTCACTTTATGAATCACGATATTGTTTTGGCTGTGCCTGAAGAACTTAGCAAAGTTAAGTTTCGATACGTTCTTAATTTAGCATCACCGGCCAGCCCACCCAGATACCAACAATTAGCCATCGAAACTCTTCAAGTTGGATCCCTAGGCACCTTTAATCTTTTAGAGTTAGCTAGGAAATCTAAAGCTCGATTCTTTCAGGCATCAACCAGTGAAGTTTACGGTGATCCAGATATACATCCTCAACCAGAAAGTTATTGGGGCAAAGTAAATTGTTATGGACCCAGAAGTATGTATGATGAATCTAAGAGATACGGCGAAGCTTTAATTTATGCTTATCGTAGGAAATATGATTTAGATACTGTCGTTTCTCGTTTCTTTAATACCTATGGACCAAGAATGGACGCTGAAGATGGTCGAGTGGTAACAAATTTAATTGTTCAGGCATTGAACAATCAGCCGCTGACTATTTATGGTAAGGGCAATCAAACCCGAAGTTTTTGCTATATCGATGATCTGGTTTTGGGCATTGTTAAGCTAATCGATTCTGATTTAGAAGGGCCAGTAAACTTAGGTAATCCTCATGAATTTAGCATACTTGAGCTAGCTAAAAAGATTTTAGCTAAGACAGGTAGCTCATCGAAAATAGTATATTTGCCCTTGCCTGGAGACGATCCAACTCAGCGTCAACCCGACATAACGCTAGCTAAAGAAAAACTTAACTGGCAGCCAACTATTGAACTAGATGAAGGTTTAGAAAAAACTGTTCTATATTTCAAAAACACACTAGAAGATTGACCACCTAATAAACTGGGTGGTTTCTATGCAGTCTAACAAAATTAATAGCTCTAATGGCTGATCACATTATTTGTTGATTTTACAAAAGCTTACTAATCGTGAAAAATAGTAATAATGTATATATAAAGTTAGGGTAGTCGATTTAAGGATTTGACAGTAGCTTTTATTTAGTTGTTTTAATTTAAATTATTGTTGATATAAAGAAATGGCAATTGATAAAAAGACAGATTGTTTTTGAACATAGCCGTATGACTTTGGCCGAGGACACTGTCAGGCTACCTAATAATTTAGAAACTAGCTATTTGCGAATTGTGCCAGTTAAGAATCATTCAGTTGGGGTTATAGCTATAAATGCAAAGAATGAAATATTATTACAGCGTGAGTATAGTTATCCACCAGATAAAATTCTTTGGCAATTGCCTGGTGGTGGTATGAATAGTGGCGAGAGCATTAAAAGAGCTGCCTTAAGGGAACTAAGAGAAGAGTCTAATTTAACCGCTAAGAAGATTAAAACTATAGGGTTTTTCTATGTCGATAATCGTCGTTCTGACGCAAAACAATATATTGTAGTTTGTCGAGACCTAAAGTATTGTTTGGGTGTTGCTGATCCAGAGGAGTTTATAGAAAACGTATGGGTTAGTCTGGATAATTTAAATAAGCTTATTGCTGATGGCGAAATTCAAAATATGAATCTATTGGCCGCACTTTCTCTGTGGAAACATGTCAAGCTTCCCAAAAGTGTGAACAACCTTTCTACACTTTTTGTAGGATATTAACACGAGTACTATCCTAAACTTTAGGATTGGTTTATTAACAACTAATTAAAAGATATTACTGAAGAGGATAGATCTAAGGGTAGCCACTCTAATAAATGATTAACACTCTAGTAGCTACATAGCCAGAAGCATTGGAGTAAATCTATCCACCCTTAGTCGTAAGGTTAAGAATCTATAAGCAAACTAAAGATCTATTTGCTATCATATAGTTAATGATTGTGGTGATTATCGCTGGCGGGTCGGGCACTAGACTTTGGCCGTTGTCGACGCCAGATTTTCCTAAACACTTGCTTAGGGTGAATGGCGATAATAACTCAATTCTTCAGAATACGTATCTACGAGCTAAGAAATTAACTAATAAAATATACGTTGTTTCAGATAGTAGTCACATTAAACACGTTAAAGAACAGTTAGCAGAACTTAAAGACAATCATTTCTTGGTTGAGCCAACTAGAAGGGGGACGGCTAATTGCATCTTGGCGGCGTTAGTTAAGTTAGCTGAGCACGAAGATCCTGATGAACCCATCGCTTTTATTCATGCTGATCACTTTATTAGAGACACAAAAGGCTTTGTCTATAGCTTTAAGTTAGCTACTCAAGCAGCTACTGCTCAAGGTAGAATTGTTCTAGTAGGGGTTGAGCCAACTTATCCGGCTACTGGTTTTGGCTATATCAAGAAGGACGGTTTATTAGAAGAGGAGTCTTTAGTTTATTGTGTCGATTCGTTTAAAGAAAAGCCGGACTTTGAAACGGCTCAAGGCTATCAAAAGAGTGGTGACTATCTCTGGAATTGTGGCTATTTTGTTGGTTCAATCAATGTTTTTAAAGCTAAGATGAAGCATTTTGCCCCTGACTTATTTGCTAGTTTTGACTTACTAACTAAAGCTAACTTAGATGATAGTTTTGATCAAACTTATTTGGGACTAGATAGTGATGCTATAGACTATGCTTTAATTGAGAAAGTTCAAGATTTATTGGTAGTACCAGCTAGCTTTGATTGGATGGATTTGGGTTCATATGCTGATTTAGCTAGTGCCGTTAATAGTGACCGAGCAGGCAACTATTTTAAGGGTTGGGTTGAGTCTTTTGAGGTGACTAATTCATATGTCGAAAACCAAGAAAGCAAACCAGTAGCGGTGATTGGTCTAGATAATTGCGTAGTCATCAATACTAAGGAGGGTATATTAGTAGCTAGAAAAGACTTATCCCAAAAAGTTGGGGAGATTGCTAAGCTAATTGCTAGCCAAAAAGAGGCAGGAAAGTGAAGAAATTATTAGCATTCGATCTGGATGGAACTATAGCACCTAGTAAATCACCAGCTCCTGATCAAATTACTGAGTTGATGGGTCAATTATTAGCTCGGTTTCATATTTGTGTTATTTCAGGAGGTAAGTTTGAACAATTCAAGAATCAATTGTTAGCTAATCTAAGATGTGACCCTAAACTATTGAGCAAACTTCATATTATGCCAACCTGCGGGACTAGATATTATCAGTTTGATGCTAAGTTAAGTGATTGGATAAGAGTTTATGCAGAAGATTTTACACCAGCGGAAAAAGCTAAGATCAAGGCTGTTTTAGCAGCAGCGGCAATTGAGCTTGGGCTAAATAAAGAAAAAACTTATGGAGAACAAATCGAGGATCGAGATAGTCAGATATCTTGGTCGGCCTTAGGTCAAGATATAGTTGATGTACTTGGTGAAGATGGCGTTAAGCTTAAAGAAGCCTGGGACCCAGATAATACCAAAAAATCTAAACTAAGAAACTTAGTGGCCCCCAAACTTCGGCAGTTTGAAGTCAGGATGGGTGGTACAACTACTATCGATATTACCAAGCAAGGTATAGATAAAGCCTACGGTATGCAGAAATTAATGGAACAATTAGATCTCTCTAAAACAGATATTCTTTTCTTTGGAGATAAGCTTCAAGAAGGGGGTAATGATTATCCAGTTAAGGCTATGGGGATTGATTCCCTAGAAGTGTCTGATTGGCACGATACTGTTTTTGCCCTGGAGGCTATTTGGCATGTCAGTTGAATTCTTACAATAAGATTATTATGGGCAACCTAGTTGCAGATAGCTTTAATAGCTCTTTATTTAGCCGATTAGCTTATCCGTAAAGCTGACTATGGGTTCCGACTATATCAAATATAACTAGATCGTCTTGTGTAAGGTAAAGAGCTCTAAAGTCTCCAGTTACATTTATACTCCTATATTTTTTGTATTTACCCTTTAGCGGATGATTGTTGAGCCTCGAATCTAAAGGATTATTGCTGAAGAGTGCAATTCGCTCAAGTAGTTGCTGTCTAATAAATTTATCAAGCTTTTTGGACTGTTTAATAAAGTTCTTGGAATAAGAGATTGTCATCTTAACTCTTTAGCTAAAAATTCCAATGCTTTTTCATTATTCTCAAATTTGTGAAAGTCTCCAGAATCAATTTCTTTTTTGGACTCAGCCAGTATTTTAGCCGTTTGTGCGTTGGGTACTTCAGGAATATCGAACACAACGCTTTGTTCTGCGGCAAAACGACGCAATTCATTGTTAAGAACCGCACTAATACTAATCCCTAGCTTATCAGCAGTTTTTGCTGCTAGCTTTTTAAGAGCTGGATCAGTCTTTAAATTAATAACTGCATACTTATTCATACCATAAGTATATACTTTAGGTATTATATATGTCAATAGTCTGTGTCTATAGTGCTTATGCTGGCTGGGGCTATGGTTGGATTTCAGAACTTTGACTTTTACTATTGACCCTACGTCAATGGCGAGAGTGAAGGCTCTGTTAGTATAATGTTGACGATGAAAGTACTCTTCTTGACTAAATTATATTTAGACTAGATATAAAGTCATCGACTATACTTGGGATATGGCAAACTTTAGTCAAAAACTGCAAGATTTTCTTTCCGCCAAAAAACCTAAGACTCTATAAGATTTAATTGATAATTTTGCCGAGAAAAGCTTTGCGATACTATTTTTACTGTTAATGGCTATTCCGGCCTTACCATTGCCAACTGGTGGAGTTACTCATGTCTTTGAAATTGTTGTTATGCTACTAGCCCTTGAATTAATAGCTGGAAGAAAAACCGTCTGGCTACCAAAGCAGTGGACAGATAAAAAATTACCAAAAAAGTTACAGACCTCAGCTCTGCCTAGGTTGTTAAGATTTGTGCGCTGGGTAGAGGGTCATTCGAAGCCTCGATTCAGTAAGTTTTTGGCTAATGCTATGTCCACAAGGATACTCGCCGCAACTATACTAATTTTTACAATTTTTGCATTTCTTGCTCCACCGTTTTCAGGACTAGATACGCTGCCGTCTCTAGGTGTGGTTATTATATCTTTAGCTATAATCTTTGAAGACTTCCTACTAACAATTATAGGTATTACAGTTGGCTTAGCAGGTATTGGTCTTGTTTTGTTGCTCGGCCGAGTGGTAATTCAGATACTTTAAAAATATCAATATGGACCAACGGCCGGTGTAAGCTAGTTCAGAACGGTTCGAATTATTATGCTTAGTTGAGAGTATAGTCGGACTTTCAAACCTACGGAGTTACTGTGGTTGAATATTACTAAATTGGCTGCCCTTAGTTGACGAGCTTCGAACTTTTAATAGTGTATGGCTGAACATGCCAGATCATAACTTTATGATCTATATGATCGCAGTTAAAAAGCTTGACTTAGATTATAAGAAGATTATAATAAAGTTATGATTGAAATAGCCCAAAAAATTATACAAGTTGGTTCAAGTGATGGCGTGACTTTATCGAAAAAAGACCTTGCAAGATTAGGCGCCAAGAGGGGGGATACTTTATATCTTAAAGTAGAGCTTGCGCAAGGTCATGATAAGCATCAGAAACTACTCGATGAGTATGATGCTTTCGTCAGTCAATACGGTCAGACCTTGAAAAATCTCGCAAGTAAATGACAATTAAGTATATTAACTTAGAGGAAATCCTGCGTCTTCATTTTCAAGTAATTGAGGATTTTGGGGGTAGTCACGGCGTAAGAGATGAAAATAGACTAGAGTCAGTAGTTGAGGCCCCTAAACAAATTGTCTTTGGCGAAGAACAATACCCAACATTAGCACAAAAGGCGGCCGTTTATCTAAGAAATATTATTGGCGATCATCCCTTCGGCGATGGTAATAAACGTACTGCTGTAACGGTATGTGGAATATTTCTAGTGCGCAATGGTAGACGTCTAACCGCTTCTGCAAGTGAGCTTGAAGATTTTGCTATAAGAGTCGCTACAAACCATCTGAATATTGATGAAGTTGCTAGTTGGCTTGATTCACACAGTAGCTAAAGAAGGATTACTATTTTGGCTGGCCGTATGCAACGAAGTTTGTATCTTAGATATGTGTGTAGGCGAAAGTTTACACTAAAAAGAGGAGATCCTGCGTGACGAAGTTTGGGTAGAGCTTTCAC
>JAJZWH010000030.1 GCA_021846765.1 bacterium
ATGTCGTTCAAACTAATAAACAGATCGAAAAATACGATCAGGAGACTAAGACACTCTTTGGGTTTTGGGTCTATATAATGACTGATTGTATTGTATTCGCTAGTTTATTTGCTGTCTTTGCTGTTTTAAGAAACAATACTTTTGGCGGTCCAAGTGGCGCTCAATTATTTAGTCTTCCCTATGTCTTACTTGAAACTATAGTACTTTTAACCAGTAGTTTTACTTCTGGTTTGGCTTTATTGAGTGCTCAGAAAAGACGTAAGTCTCATACAATTTTTTGGTATATTATTACTTTTATATTGGGTGCTACTTTCTTGATTCTTGAGATAAATGAATTCCATAAATTTTATGCCATGGGAGACAGTTGGCGTCGTAGTGGTTTCTTATCTTCTTATTTTACTCTTGTGGGTACCCATGGATTGCATATAACTATTGGTTTAATCTGGATGGCGGTTATGATTGGCTATGTGGCTAGGCGAGGTATAACTAACACTGTTTTAAAAAGAATTAGAATGCTAGGGATGTTTTGGCACTTTCTAGATGTAGTCTGGATATTTATCTTTACTATAGTTTATTTGTTTGGAGTTATTCACGCATGAGTAATAATCATCCAGAAGACCAATCAATAGATATTCTAGTATCTACCCATCAACCGGATAATGCTAGTTTAAGGGCTTATATAATTGGTTTTGTTGGGTCAATCATTTTAACCCTATCTGCTTATTTGATGGTTCGCTATGCTCAGATAGATAAACCGATAATGATTGGCATACTGGCTGTTTTAGCATTGGCTCAATTTATCGTTCAGTTAGTATATTTTTTACATATCGGTAAAGAATTTAGTCCAAGATTAAAACTGATTGTTTTAGGTTTTATGATTGCTATTGTGGTCATATTAGTTGCCGGGTCGCTATGGATCATGAGTAATTTAAACGGTCGGATGATGATGACTACTAAACAGATGGAAGAATATATGAATCAACAGGACTTTTAGTGTTAAAGTCATACTACCATTTAGCTAAGCCTGGAATAATATACGGAAATTTATTGACTGCTTGCGCTGGGTACTTGATGGCTAGTAGATTAAAGCCCGAATGGAAGTCTTTTATAGCTCTGGCTATTGGTCTTAGTTTAGTTATAGGATCTGCTTGTGTTTTAAATAATCTTTATGACCGAGATATTGATAAATTGATGGATAGAACAAGGCGTCGTCCATCGGTTAGTGGAGAAGTTAGTGTGACTAACGGGTTGATTTACGCTATAGCTCTGGCTGTTATTGGATTTGGATTATTAATTTTATTAGTTAATAGCCTAACTGCTATTGTGGCTGCTGTTGGTTTTGTAATTTATGTAGTTCTTTATTCATATTCTAAGCGCAAAACTCATTATGCTACTTTAATTGGCAGTCTATCTGGAGCTGCGCCAATAGTTGGTGGTTATGTTGCTTTTAGCGGTACTTTAAATTCTACTGCTTGGATTTTGGGATTATTGATGGTGGTTTGGCAGATGCCTCATTTTTATGCTATTGCAATATTCAGGGCTAAAGAATATAAATCGGCGAAAATACCGGTTTTATCCGTGGTTCATGGAGATAAGATAACTTGCTATTTTATGTTAGTCTACAGTTTACTTTTTATTGCTTTGATAATTTTATTATATCGTAGTGAGCATTTAGGATTAGCCTACTTGGTAGTCATGTTAATTGTTAGCATTGGATGGTTAATTGTTAATATATATGGACTGTTTGTTAGTTCACTTAAACAGTGGGCCAGAAAATCTTTTTTTGCTTCTTTAGTCGTACTTTTGGTGATGTCTTTAATGGTGGCTATTAGGTAGATAACTGACTTCTAGTTATTAAAGAAAACTTCAACTTTGGTGCCTTTTTGAACTTGACTTGTGATAATTATATTAGCTCGATGTAAATCCGCTATCAGTTTAGCGATAGATAAACCTAAGCCAAAACCTGAGCTACCGCTACGAGCGCTATCTGCTCGATAGAAACGTTCAAATACGTGCATTAAATCATTAGGGGCAATCCCCTGCCCATGATCTTCTATCAATACCATTGGCTTATTGTTTTTTTTGCTATCTAAAAGTTTAATTGTAGTATTTTCTGGGCTATACTTTATTGCGTTTTCTAATAATATGACAATTAGTTGTACTAGACTGTCATGATCTCCTTGAGTGAAAAGGCTTTTTGAATTAAAGTTTATGTTGATATTTTTATTAGCAGCAATTATTTTAACGTGATCAATTGCCTCTTGGCAGATATTTTTTAAATCGATTTCTTGAAATTGTCTTTGTAGCTCTTCGGCTTCTAGACGGCTCAATCTAAGCAAACTGTTGATTAAGGTATCTAGTTTTTCGGCTTCTTCTATGTTGCTTGCAATAACCCGTCGTAGCTGATTGGTATCTAAGCTTTCATCGATTAGAGCAACTTCAGATTCCATTTTTAAAGCAGTTAGAGGAGTTCTTAACTCATGTGATACGTCTGAAGTAAAGTTTTTTTGTTGTCGATGAGCTTCCTCTATTGGTTTCATGGTTTCTCTTGCCAGTACATAACATATAAAACCGGCTCCCACTAAGACAAATAAATTAGTTAAAATTAGTTCATCGATAAGATGTCTGCGAGCTAAGTTTAAATAGCTAGCATTAGGGGTTATAAAAGGTGTTCCATTTAAAATTGGAAAGGCTGAGGCCAATTCCTTAGATTCACTAGTTAGTCCAAAAATTAAATTATTTGATCCCACTCTATAGACCACAAAACTAAAAACAATACTAATAATCATTACTACGCAGAGATAGGATAACGTTAATTTAAATGTAGCGTTTCTAAACATTTAATATTAATAGTACGTCATTAATGACTTAGTTTATAGCCAAATCCACGAACAGTATTAATTAGAGATGGTAAGTCAGGAAAAGGACGATCAATCTTTGCTCTTAAATAACCAATATACACTTCGACTGTGTTAGGCATAACTATAGCATCTTCATTCCAGACATGATTAATGATCATATCCTTAGTTAGGATTTGTTCTGAATGGCGCATAAAATATTCAAGCAGAGAAAATTCTTTACTGGATAATTTAATTAATTTATTGGCTCTTTTTACCTCAAACTTAGAAGGGTCTAAGGTTAAATCATCATATTTTAAGACAGAGTCACTAGTAATGGGTGGTCTTCGTAGGAGTGCTTGGATGCGAGCTACTAGTTCAGAAAACGAGAAGGGTTTAATTAAATAGTCATCTGCACCAGAATTTAGGCCCTCTACTCGATCGTCAATACTGCCTCTGGCGGTCAATATAAGAATTGGTGTTTTTTGGCCTTCTGCTCTGGCCCTTCTAGCTATTTCTAACCCATCTATACTCCCTGGAAGCATACGATCGAGAATGATGACATCATAATCTGGATCTACGGCATAGCTTAAGCCAGTATCACCATCGCCCACTACATCAACGGCGTAACCTTTAAGTTCAAGGCCTCTTTTGACTGCATTGGCAATTTTATCTTCGTCTTCTACTAAAAGTATTCGCATAGTATGAGACTAATTATATCCTTAATTTTGAAAATCAGCTGTAGTGACCAGATTGCCTAAAAATTATTAAAATCGAAGACAATATTTAGGTCTATAAAAATTAATTATTACTCATTTTAAGAGAACTATATTTTCTAGTCGTTTGAGGATAGAAATTGTGGCAGCTATTACAAAACTGTCGCGCTAATTTGGGGGTTTTACGCTATGTAGACAGTGTAGCACGAGGTAGCTCCTGAGTTATTAGTTTGACTTAAAGACTATCATCTATATACAATCAACTAAAATTATAGCTCTAAACAGTTAATTAAGTGTAAGTGTATGAAAAATGGTCATAATTAATTTAAATTTTTAGCTTATTTTTGGCATGGGTAGCTAGCATGATAATAAATAATATTCCTAAAAAGATTAAGAATACTCCTCGGTCGATAATATTGGCGGCTAAAATGCTGGCTGTCGTAAAGTGATGAAGTTTTTGAGAAAATTCTAAAAAGGCTTCTCTGAAGCCGATGGCCCCTGGAGTCAGGGATACAAATAGCGAAAAATTAGCTGCACCAGTATAGCTTATAACTCTCTTTATAGTAAAGCCAATGGGATGCAAGCTATGTAATTCAATACCATAAATAATTGCTTGAGTAGTTGCTTGAGCTAAAGTTAAAAAAACCAATCTTGTTAATTTTGCTCTAGTGAACTGTAACTTAATTTGTTTGCCTTTTTTTTCAAATTGTTTTTTGGCAAAAGATATTACTAAAAAGCTAATTAGTGATGCCAATGCTACTGCTGGAATTATTAACCACCAAAAAGTACTAGCAACAAATAAAAAGGCCGCACTAATAATGGCATAGAGACCTAGATAAAAAAGAGTAGCTAATAGATAACTATAAACAGATATTTTATGACGTTTTTTTAAATAAGCCGCACGTACTCCAGGACCGCTTTGCAAGGGTAAGAAAAAATTTGCCAACGTTGAGTAGATCGTCAAAAGCATGTTTTCGCTATTTTTTAAAGGCTGACCACATAAACTTAGAACGCAATTATAAATCTCCATCCACCAAACCATCATTACGCCATAGCACAATAACAAGATAATGATTAACCCAGGGCTGGTGTGTCTGAGTGAGGTAATTATTTGAGGGTGTTTACCGATAAAGTAACCAAAGAAACCGATTATTATGATCAATAAACCGATTACTATAGCTGCCTTTAAGTAGTGTTTTTTCATGTACTTAAATAACTATAACCCGAAATTCTGTTATTTTGATTACAGATTTAATAAATCATTTAATTTTATAATTGTTGCTAAGCGTTTTTAAAGCATGAGATGGCATGATGGAAAAAAGTAGTTAAATAGCTAGAGAAATACAGGAAAAGGAGAAAATATGATACAGTCAAACTTTCGTCAGACTGAATTTAATGAATTTGAATATCGACCAACAAAAAAATCTAGAAATATGTTAATTGATTTTTCTTGGACATTTATAAAGTTAAGTAATTCATTATGCTAATGGTAGCCAATAACAGATCTAGAGAGTACACTACTTCTATGGGCGAATATAATAAACTGCTTTTAGAATATATAGCTAAATATCCGGTAAGAACTTATAACAAAGGTGAAATTATTATCTTTCAAGGAGAAGCACCACGGCATACGTTTATTATTAAGAGCGGTGTTGTCAAAGCCTATAACCTAAGTATTCATGGTGATGAAAAACCAGTTGGTTTTTATAAAGAACTAGATAGTTTCCCCGGTACTTGGATATACGATAAAGTACCTAGTGCAATTTATTATTACGAAGCCTTTACTACTAATTGCACAGTTTATTTAGTTCCTAAAGAGAACTATGTTAATTTTATCAAGACTGATTTAAAAATGGTTTTAGCAGAATTAGATCATTACATTGAATCTCAACTAGCTTTATCAATGCAACTTAATGCCCTTCAACATTCTAAAGCTAATGAAAAATTAATGTATACCCTTCATTATTTATCTATAACACAAGGTAAAGTAATCGGAAATAATTTACGGGAGATCAACTTGCACTTAACTCATCAAGATTTTGCTAACCTTACAGGGTTGACAAGAGAAACTGCAGCTACCGAACTTAATAAACTAAAACATCTCGGAGTCATTAATTATGGGAAAAATCAGCCTTACACTATCAATTTGGAAAAATTACAATCAATTTTAAACGATCAATATATTTCAGAATTAGAGCCGCAAGTTTAATTTGCCATTTTAATTTAGGCTTAGTTGATTGGTTTTTAGAGTATCTTTAACTACTTTAGATAAATTTTGGGGAGCAGTCCAAGATTTAATGATGCATCTTGTAGCTCCTAAGTTGTAGGCTTTAGTAACTTCTGGTGAATTTTCCATATTAGTAAAAATTAATACCTTAACTTTAGGATGATCTTTAAGATTATATTTTTCTAACAATTCTAATCCACCCATAATTGGCATTAATAAATCAAGTAATATTAAATCAGGACTATAAGTTTTTAATATTTTTAATGCTTCCTGACCATTGAAAGTAGTTCTAACCTTATATTTTTCGTTTTCAAGAATGATCTTGTAAGCCGCGTTAAGGTCTTTATCGTCTTCGACTATTAAAATATCTGCCATAATATATAAATTTACCTCTTATTAAAACATTATGCCATAGTTTTATGTTTTTTTGTGTCTATTTCTTTACTGTGCCTGTTTTGATTATGTGAGGTAAGAGTGGCAATGAGACAAAAAAGATCGATCCTTTATTCTCTTTCGTTTCAAACCAAACTTCTCCGCCCAGTTCTTTTACTAAACCATTTACTAGATATAGGCCCAATCCCGTGCCTGACGTCTCTTTTTTGACCACATTATCTGCTCGGAAAAACTTAGTAAAAACATTTGGCTGTGATTCTAGAGGAATACCCATTCCGCTATCTTGAACACTGATAATAAGTTTAGCTTGAGTTGATTTTATAGATATTTTAACTTGACCACCATTAGGTGTATATTTCAGTGCATTACTCAGTAAATTAGCGAATATTTCTTTTAACACAACTCCGTCAGATATTAATCTAATTTTTGTTGATGGATGGCTAAAATTAATCTTAATATCTTTATCGATAGCAGCTAAATGGTGTTCATTAATTACTTCGTCTAGTAGCTGATCTATTAAGACTGGTTTTTTGGCCACTACTATACTGCCACTTTCAATTCTAGTTATATTTAGTAATGTACTAATTGTTTCGTTCATTCTGTTAGATGCTGAAACTATGGTTTTTAATGATTTAATTTGAGGTTTAGTTAAAGGGCCCATAAAACCGTCTAATAGCATATGAGTGTAGGTTTTAATGGCTGATAAAGGTGTCCTTAGTTGATGGGAAGCTAATGATATAAAATCACTTTTCATTTTATCGATTTCAACTTCGTTAGTTATGTCTCTAAATATTTCAATACAACCTACTGGTTGATTTTTGACCATAATAGGAGATATAGTCATAGAGATTGGCAGTAATTTGCCATCTTTATTCTTATAATGGACTCTTTCAGAAATTATTTTA
Source organism: bacterium (assembly GCA_021846765.1). Taxonomy (GTDB): domain Bacteria; phylum Patescibacteriota; class Saccharimonadia; order Saccharimonadales; family UBA4665; genus JAJZWH01. Next base: position 7,079 of record JAJZWH010000030.1, read on the forward strand.
CCAGTTACAAAAGCTCTAGTAACTGGCCTTTCTATTAGAGGTACCGCTAACCCATCATCGTCATAGGCGGCTAAAAGCTTAGGAAACCACATACCAAGCGCTTCTTTTTCGCTATAACCTAAGATATTTTGGGCTATTGGGTTAATTCGAGTAATCCTACCATATTCGTCAGTTGTTATAGCTCCATCGCCGATACTGTTGAACAGCACCTCAGCTAATGCCTTTTGCCCTTCGATGATATGTTGGCTTCCAGTAGTCATAGATATTATTATATAACTTTATGCCTATGTATTTGGTTAGATTGTGCAACTCACCAATATAGCATAAAGCAAGAGATTGCTATTTAAGTGTAATTTTTGTAACTATTGATTAATTGTATCTTTCTAACTTAAACAGTCGATTAGTTGTATCAATACTATTATTTTTTATGGTTAGTATTGATTTTATTGGTCATATTAAAGATAACTAGATTTAAGTTTAGACGCTTAATGGTAAATCTATGAGATACTATATTTGTTATGTAGTGTATCTTTTTATCAGGAGGCTAGATGGTGGTTTTCTTGTTAGGGCTTGGAGTAATAATAATCATCTGGGTAGTAACTAAGCTGATGAGTGACAAAACTCAAAGAGCTAATAAAAATCACGATTTAATAAGTTATCTAGTTATTCCACCAGCACTAGGAGATGCTCCGGATGCACCGGAAAAACTATACGCTTTATTTAACTCTTTACTTAAGAATAAAAGAAAAGTTTGGTCGACACGAAAATTTAAGATAGTTTTGGAAGTAATATCTTCATCAAGTCAAGGCATAAGATTTGTTATCAGTAGTTCTTGGGAAATTAGTGATGCTCTGAAAGACTTGCTAATAGCCTATTGGCCTAAACTAGAAATTAGCAAAATTAGAGATGGCAATGGGCTAGATATACCTCTAGACTGTCAATATTGGTTAAAGAACTGGCGTTACTCTAAAGGTTTTGTTAATGATAATATTCAAACAGAAAGTTCTTTAAGTTTTTTAATAGCTAGTATGGGTAAACTGAAACAAAACGAAGCTATGGCTTTGCAACTAATTATTGGATCTGAATATAAAACATTATCAGAACGCATGATTAACTTTGTGCTTAATTTAATCAAGTCAAGTTTTAGATTTATAGGTATTATACTAGCTGATATTCTTCGCGGTCAGTTAGTGACAGTATATAAACCAATTAAATCTGTTAAGAATAATCAAACAAAGATTTTGAATGTTGCTATTCGTTCGCTTGTTGCTGGATCGGACGTAAATCGTCTGGCAAACTTAAATTTGTCATTGGAAACTGCTTTAGGCGGGTACGGATTAGTTTCTAAAGGCATTACTCGACCTAAATTAACGAGTTTTATTTATCGCTATTCTAATAGCTTTAATCAACTAACTACTAAGCAGATAGCTCAACTGTACTACTTTCCAAAACCTAAAAATCAATTACAAGAAGATCTTAGATTGTCGCACAGTAGTCAATTAGCCATACCATTAGATATTAAGAATAAACATAAGCCGGCAATAATTGTCGGTGAATCGATTCAAGACGAACGACATATATTGATTAGTATGAATGCCAGCGAAAGACAAAAACATTTACTAGTTGTCGGTGGTACGGGTATGGGTAAAAGCTCGCTACTTGGATATTCGATACTTCAAGATATTTTAAACAATAAAGGTCTGGCTTTGATTGATCCGCATGGTGATTTGGCTGAAGAAATTATTGGTTATCTGCCCAATAGACGACTAGATAAGGTTGTCTATATTAATCCTACGGATATTAATTATCCTGTAGGTCTAAATTTAATGGAATTGCCAATCGGTTTAAATTCAGAACAATTAGAGATAGCAAAAGATTTAATTACCGAATCGATTGTATCAATTTTTCGTAAAATATTTTCCGATGATGATAGTGGTGGTCATCGTATTGAGTATGTCCTACGCAATGCTATTCATACAGCTTTTAATGTGCCTGATGCTACTATATTTACAATTCATAAACTTTTAACTAATGACATATTTCGCTCGTCTATAGTTTCTCAATTAACCGATGGTAGTTTAAAAGATTTTTGGTATGGCGAATTTAATAAAGCTGGTAGTTATCAAAGAGTTAAGATGATTAATGGTGTTACCTCAAAGCTTGGTAGATTTCAACGTTCTGTCATAACCAGAAGAATAATGGAACAAACTAAAACCACTATAGATTTTAGTGATATTATGGATAACCAAAAAATTTTGATTGCTAATTTTGCAAAAGGTAGTCTTGGCGAGGATACATCTAGCCTGTTGTCTATGATTGTTTTAGCTAAGTTACAACTTAGTGCCTGGCAGAGATCATTAATTGACAAAAACAAAAGAAAACCCTTCTATCTTTATGTTGATGAATTTCAAAATTTCTCATCTCCTATGTTTTCTCAATTAGTTAGCGAGGCAAGAAAATTCGGTATTAATTTAATAATGGCCGAACAAACAACTGCTTATCAAAATGAAACAGAAGTTAATATTTTATTAGCTAATGTAGGAAATGTAATATGTTTTAGAACCGCATCGGAGCTTGATATTAAAAGAATTGGATCAGTATTTGATCCATATCTTAAAGATTATGATCTAAAAAACCTAAAACCTTATAATTTCTATATGCGTATATCTAGCGATCTGGGACTGCAACTAGTATCTGGTCAGACTATTTTAATTAGGGGCAAGAAGAGTAAAACTACTAAAAATAAATTAGTTAATATATCTAGAAAAAACTATAGTATAGTTTACGGAACAGATAATTTGATAAAAGATCTAGAAAAAATTAATAAAATACCCATAAAAAATAGATAATTACTTAAAATAGGTTGCATTAATGTATAATTCTTTAACGGAATGAATATTTAGTAGGGCGTGGCCAAGTGGTAAGGCACCAGGTTTTGGTCCTGGCATTCGGGGGTTCGAATCCCTCCGCCCTAGCCAGCTTATCCGAATCATAATTTTTCTGAATGAATAGGTTATTTAACTCTAGTGCAGCGGTCATTTTTGGTGTTCCTAAACCAGCTATCTCGGCATAGGTCGGTGCTTTGTCAAAAAGCACACCAAAGTAGCCTGCTTTAGCTACTGGGTTCATCTGTTGTAGTAGTAAATATTCCAGGTGTTCTACAAAGTATTCTACGTAATTCATAACTCTCCTTATATCTATCGGTTTATCGTTAATAATCTCTTCTTTTTGAGACGAAAGCTCAGTGATCTGGGCTTCGGTCTTTATTAATTCATCCTCCATATATTTAATTGCAACTTCGCTCGTTAAAACCTTGATCTTGTTGACTAGAACCCCAGTCTGGCTTTTGAGCGCGTCAATGCGCGCATCAAGGTTCTGGCCGTCGCTGGTCAATTCAGATTGCTTGCGTTCCCATTCGCTCAGCACGGCATTTTCTAGTGCCGTCATATAGTCGGGTGAGATATGCACTGTCTTAACGTAGTCGGTAACTACTTCGTTAAACTTCTCCTTTGGCACTCTGAAGTAGTGACCACGATTACAGTGATAGGCTCCGTAGTGCTTGCCTAGTTTACCGCGTGATGCGCTCCCGTAGAGCGGTAGTTCACAGTGCGGGCACATAACTTGCTTTTTGTAGGGATAGTCGTCATTTTTGACGCCTTTTGTGATGAGATGCTTCGCTGGTTCCCGAATAACTATACTCACTTCACCAGCTTGTTCTGAGATGTACACCTTGCCTTTGTTAGCCCTATTAAATAGATCGATCGAAACCAAGCCATCAAATTTGCACTTTACCGGCTTACCCTCAGTCCATTTTTCTGGATTAACACCTGCATAGACAGGGTTATGAATATAGCGCCAGAGAGTTTTTATATCGAGCTGTTTCCCGCCAATTTGGCGAATAATCTTAGACCGGTCGTGTTTATCACGCACTGT
>JAJZWH010000031.1 GCA_021846765.1 bacterium
AATATATAGGTAATTTTATGGAAATTAATCACACTGGACTTAATTTATCTTGGATTATCTGTAGTCAAACAGAAAAAGGGATAATAAACAAAGCGATTATATATAGTCTAGATCAAAAATCTGAGCCGCAAAGAGCTAATCGGTCGGCAGATAATTTCAATCAACATGTTGTTCAAATTCTTCAGAAAATAGATTATTTAGAGTTTAGAGCTATGCCTATTTCTGATAATGCTCTAGAGTATTTAGCAGAAGTGTTGTGCGAATATAGTATCGATAGCAACCACAGCGATGCTCTAGCTGCTTCTTACTTAGCTGATCAATTATACGAAGAGTGGGACATGATAGATCAGCCTAAAATAATTGAAATGGCGATAGAGAGTTTTAAGATTCCAGATAATTTGCAGGACTTAATATATTAAATAATAATCCACAGTTTTATAATTCTTCATCAATTTAGGCATATTTTATAATTTCTTAAGTGATATACTATAGAAGTATTTATGCTTAATAAATTAAAATCAGTTGGTCAACAGACTGCCAATAAAGCACTGGCGATATCTAAAGAAAAAGCCCAAAATATCCGAAACAAATCTGGTAAGGGGCGTAATTCAGATAATTATTTAGTCGCTCTAGATATTGGAACTGAATATGTCAAAGCTTTAATTGGACAAGTCAATAATGAAGGTAGTATTGATATTATTGGGGTTGGTCGACGACATCAGGCTTTAAGTGATATGCAAGCTGGAGCTATTTCAGATATTGCTTCGGTGGTTGAAAATTGCGATCAGGCCTTAACTGAAGCAGAAAACGAAGCAGGTATTAGTGTTCGGCAGGCTATTATTGGTATTGCCGGTGAGTTAGTTAAAGGAACTACTACTACCATCAGGGTAGCTAGGAAAGCAGCCGACAAGACAATAGATATTGATGAAATGGAAAAAATTATTCACATCGTTCAAGAGCGAGCTGAAATTAAGGCCAAACAAAGACTTGCCTGGGAGATGGGAGGTAAAGAAGTAGCTATCCGTTTAGTGAACAGTGCATTAGTCAATATCGAAATAGACGGCTATCCGGTTACTAATCCTATTGGATTTCAAGGCAGAGACGTTGTCGTTCAGTTATATACAGCTTTTGCTCCAATGATTCATATTGGTGCCTTAGAAAAAACTTCCCAAGAACTAGATTTGGATTTATTGGCAGTAGCTGCCGAGCCCTTTGCGGTTGCTCGAGCAGTCATTGGAGATAAACAAAATCAAAACCTTAGTGCAATCTTAATGGATGTAGGCGGTGGAACGACAGATATAGCGGTAATTGATGAAGGCGGAGTTCAGGGAACTGTAATGTTTGGAATTGGCGGTCGAGCTTACACTCATGCGGTTGAAAGGGAAATGGGTGTCAGCTATGATCAAGCAGAAACTCTTAAGATAGCTTTTGGAGCCAATCAGTTACCACCTCAAAAACGACCTGCAGTAGAAGCAGCCCTTACTAAAACCGCCGATGTTTGGATAGGAGGGATTGAGCTTGCACTGAGTGATTTTCCCAAACTAGATAGTTTACCTCACCGTATGTTTTTATGTGGTGGGGGTGCTAGTTTAGATCTGTTAATGGAACGACTCGAAGGTGAAGATTGGTATAAGAGTCTGCCTTTAACCAGAAAACCAAGTGTTCATTTAATTCGCCCCGAACAAGTCATTGGTATTAAAGATACAACCGGTAAAATTAAAGACCATACCTATATTACAGCTATGGGCTTATTAAGAGTCGGTCTGGATACGATGGAATTCACTAGCAGCGATGGAGGCAGTATTCGAGAAAAACTTGATAGAATGTTAAGTGTTTAAATATGGCAGACAATAATACTAAAGATACTATATATGTAGACATAGACGATGAGATAACCTCCTTAATCGATAAGGTGAGACAATCGTCAGGTAAGGTAGTGGCTTTAGTATTGCCCAAAAGAGCTACTGTGCTCCAGTCGATTGTTAATATGAAATTACTTAAAAGGGCTGCTGAGTCAGATAAAAAGAATTTAGTTCTAATTACTACTGAGGCAGGCTTATTGCCATTAGCTGGCGCGGTGGGCATGTATGTAGCTAAAAGCCTAGCTTCTAAGCCAGAAATACCTATATCCCCAGATTTATCAATCGGTTCACAGATGCCTGAGACTGTTGATGAGGAGATGGGAATGCCACTCGATGAAGATCAAGAAGAAATACCTGATTTAACTAAGCAAGTAGGTAAAGCTGCTAGCGTTGGCGCTCTGGCTGAAGCTGCTCATCAACCCTTGCCACCTAAGCTTCCTGATGAATCTTTAGAAACGGTCGAGCTGGACAACGAAGATAAACCAATATCTGAAGAAGGCTCAAATGAATCTCAAGAGGGTGGGAAAAAACCTAAAAAACCTAAAAAAGATAAAAACCTAAAAGTGCCTAATTTCAATCGGTTTAGATTATTACTAATAATTGGCGTATTGGCAGTTATTGTTTTGGTTGTTTTGTGGGTTCTAGCCTTTTATATATTGCCTCACGCATCGATAGATATTAAGACTAATGCTAGCAATGTTAATGCTGAGCTAAATTTGACACTTGACCAACAAGCTCAAAGTAGTAATGACGCAACCGATACTATTCCGGCCACTCAAGTATCTCAACAAAAAACTTTTACCCAAACAGTTGCTACGACTGGACAAAAAAATGAAGGAACAGCAGCGACCGGGACGGTCACTATGACTGCCGATGATTGTAATTTTACCTATCAGGGAGACTTTACTATTCCAGCTGGCACTGGTATCAGTGCTAATAATTTAACTTATATAACCCAAAATACGACGTCAATGAATTTGAGCGGAGCAAAACATGGTTGCGTTCAGTATACTGCCAGTGGACCGACTCAAATCATTGCTCAGAGCCCTGGCTCTAGTTATAACAACCCTAATCTCCAGAGTACTAGTGTAGCTGGATTTCCCGAAGTTACGGCTAGCGGATCGGCTAGCGGCGGTACCGATAATATCATTCAGACAGTTGCCCAAGCAGACATTAATAGTGCTGAATCTAAAATTAATGCTGGCAATTCGGGTAATGTTAAGCAAAATCTTAGTAATCAATTAAAAGGGCAAGGACTTTATCCAATTGATGTAACTTTTTCTAGTGGTGCTCCACAAATAACTTCGAGCCCAGCAGTTGGTACGGCATCAAGTACAGTTACGGTTACCGAAACGGTTACCTACACTATGTATGGTGCGTCTAAGTCAGCGATCACCAAAATACTTAATGCCAATATTTTAAGTCAAGTGGGAAAGAATCAAAATATAATTAGTGATGGTTTGGCTAGTAGTGATTTTAAGCAAGTATCTGCTGGTAGTGAAACTGATCAAGTCTCGCTTTCTGCTTTAGCCATCGTTGGTCCTAATATATCTGTTCAGCAAATCAAGAAACAGGCGGCAGGTAAATCACCTCAAGCAATCATTAGTTTAATTAAAAATAATCCTAATGTTACTAGTGTTTCGGTTCGGTTAAGTCCTTTTTGGGTTACAAGTGTTCCATCTAATACGTCTAAAATTAGTGTTTCCATAGCCAAACCGAGCAAAACGGTATAAATTTGGAGATTGTTATGAATCAAATAAGTAGATCTATACTTGGATTGGATATCGGTTCTAAAAGAATTGGCATAGCTAAAGCTTTTTGGCCAGACGGTTTACCTAGTCCGCTGATTACTCTAGCTAATGATGGTAATTTTTTAGCAAATTTACAACATATTATTCAGACTGAAAATGTTAAAATACTCGTTGTTGGACGACCAAGAGGCCTTGATTCTAAAGATACTCAACAAACTAAATATACGTCAAGTTTTGTCCAAGAATTTAATAAAAGTTTGAAATTACCTATTTATTGGATTGATGAAGCAGTCACTTCCATTCAAGCTGAAAATGAGTTGCGATTATCTAAAAAAGCTTATTCTGTAGAAGATATTGACTCGTTAAGCGCTACTTATATACTAGAAGATTTTATGAATAGCCAATCAGGAGAAATTAATGTGGAAGATTAAAACAAGGCAGAAAATTCCCATGAAACTAATTATTATTTCAATAGTCTCAATAATTTTGTTTATAGGAGCACTGATTGGTGTTCGTCAGTATTATTTTGCTAACTTAAAACCAGCCAGTAATATTCAAAGAACAGTTATTTTTAAAGTATCTTCTGGGATGACTGTTTCTCAAATTGGATCTGCTTTATACGACCAGCATTTAATTCGTTCACCTTGGGTTTTTGAATGGTATGTTCATAGCGTTAATTTAAATAATAATTTAGAGGCCGGTACTTTTGCCTTATCTCCAAGCGATAGTTTGCAACAAATAGCCAATAGTATTGCTTCCGGACATGTAGCCGAAGACTCAGTGACCATACTTCCCGGTAAAACCATTATGCAAATAAAAAATAGCCTGATTAATGATGGGTTTTCTGTAGCCGAAGTTAATCAAGCGCTAAACCCTTCTCTTTATACTAATTTGCCAATTATTGCTGATAAACCTAAAAATATTAACACTCTTGAAGGGTTATTATTCCCCGATACATTCTATAAAACCTCCTCAACCAGTGCATCGGTCATTATTAGAGAATCGCTAACAGAAATGGGCCAAAAAATCACACCGTCAATACAAAAAGCTTTTGCCAACGAAGGATTAAGCGTTTATCAAGGTATTATCTTAGCATCAATCGTTGAGCAAGAAGTTTCTCAAGTTAGCGCCAAAGCTCAAGTAGCCCAAGTGTTTTTATCTAGATTAAAACAGGGCATGCCATTAGGTTCTGATGTTACGGCCAATTATGGAGCAATAATTAACAATCAACCGCCGTCATTAAGCTATAATTCTCCATATAATACGTTAATTCATAGTGGATTACCGCCAACACCGATTGGAACAGTCAGCTTATCGTCTTTAAATGCTGTAGCCCATCCAGCCAACACTAACTGGCTTTATTTTGTCACAGGAGATAATGGAGTGACTTATTTCGAACAAACTCTCCAGCAACACAATGCTGACGTTGCTCAATATTGTCATAAACTCTGTGCTCAGCCTTAATTAATTGCTAAATTTAGAGCAGTTATCTTGAAATTAATTCATTATTTTAAACGATTATTTGCTTAGTGCACGCTTGACTAATTGACCACAACTTATTGCGCCTAACCCTGCGGCCAGTACTGCTAAGCCGTCGCCACCATCAACTAATATCTCATGCGCTAGATGAGTTTGTGCTCCTAAAGCTGAAGCAACTAAATCTGCGGTAATTACTGCGCATCTGGCAACCATCCCTATTTTTCCTATTTTTGATGACTCAGGATCTTTATGACGGATTTTTGCCACAATACTAGCAATTCCGGTAGCTGATTCAGTGACTAAAATACTAGCTGCTTGCCAGATTGGTATTTCTCGACCAATAGCACCACCCAATAAAACTGCTAAACCAAACATCTTATCAGTTAAAGGATCAAGGTCTCGGCCTATTTTACTAGGTAGTATACGTAATCTTTGTTGGATAATTGGATAGTGATTGGTTAGTGATATTAATGATCCTTCAGCATCACTGGCTGTTAAAACTGCAGCACTAATCGCAGCACTGGCTGGATCAATGCCTCCTGTTGCTAAACCAACACCTAAAGCAATTCCGCCAACACCCCTAAAGACAGAAATAGCATTTGGAAGAGTAGCTACTCGATCTGTTTCTGTATGACGAAAAGATCTTAGACCCATAAAGTATAAATTTAACAAATGATTATTTATAAAGTCAAACTATTCGTCCTAGTAAGTATCTACAAGTTTTTAAAATGATAATAAAACAACTGGAGAGCTTTAGAAGTATTGCTCTGTTTGCTAAAATAAATGATAGCCAATATTGTTTATTTAACGAGTTTATCAATATGGTTAACGGAGAAATAAACTATTAAGTCGAATATATCAGCCCTAGAGTTAAAATCATCCTATCCAACTCATGCTAGGAGAGTTAAGCAGTTTATTAAGATTAGTCGCTTTACTAAACGTCAATTTGTTAGGTTTGGTTTAATCTTTGGCAATTTATTGTTATTAATAGCAGTGATATTATTTATAATCTCAGCTCCTAACAGTGCTGCTCAAATACAAACTAGTTCAGCTCCAGATAATACCAATGCTATTAATCCTCTGGATCAGTTATCTTCAGCATCGATCGCTTTAACTGTTGCCAGGCTAGATAATTTACCGGAAACTACTGCCGTAATGAATCAAGCAGATAGCCAAGAGACCCAGTTAACTATGGCACCAAATAACAACAGTGTTATCACTAAGCCTCAGGTTGTTGCTACTGACTATGTTTCGAATAAAGATATTAAAACCTATACTGTCCAAGCTGGAGATACGGTGAGCTCTATTGCTCAGAAATTCAATATTTCTACTAACAGCATATTGTGGTCGAATAATATAACTGGTAATGATGTAACCCCAGGAGTTAAGCTACTTATTCCGCCAATTAGTGGTATTGTCTATACTGTTAAAGCCGGTGATACTCCAGCTTCATTGGCTTCTAAGTTTCAAGCTAATGAAAGCCTAATTATTGCCTATAATGACGCTGAAATAAAAGGAATATACCCTGGAGAGCGGATTATTATTCCCAATGGTACAGAACCCAGTGTTTATAGCAATTTGAATAGCGCTAACACTACTTATGGTTGGGGGTCACAAGCGATTTATGGATTTGGTGGATCAACTACATCTCTGAGCTATAGTAATCTTGTTAAATTTAATGGCTATTACAATGGACCAATCGAATACAATGGTTACGATTTTGGTAACTGTACTTACTGGGTAGCCACCTTAAGAGCAGCAGCCGGAGCGCCCCTACCAACTGATTTAGGCAATGCGAGTACGTGGGGAGTTTTAGCCCAGCAGTTCGGCATACCTGTAGGTACGACACCTTCTGTGGGTGCTGTGGTGGTCATGTCCACTACTGTTGATAATGGTTTAGGTCACGTTGCTTATGTGACTGGAGTTAATGCTAACGGTACAATTAATATTAGTGAGATGAATCGTAACGGTTGGAACCTAGTAGATACTAGAACCATATCAAGCTCAGGCTATGTCTATATTTATTGATAATAATATATATTTAGGACATAATATATATCAAAATTAGCATTAGGAACTAGATGAATTTTATAGATCAGGCAGATATTTTCGTGGAAGCCGGTAAAGGGGGTGATGGTAGGGTTAGTTTCCGCAAGGAAAAATTTATTTCTCGTGGTGGTCCAGATGGTGGCGATGGTGGTGATGGTGGCAAGGTTATACTACAGGCTAGCACTAATCAAGATAGCTTAGCCGTTTTTCGTTATTCTAAACAACTAAAAGCCGAATCTGGCCAACCAGGTGGTACTAACCGTAAACATGGTAAAAGCGGTCAAGATTTAATTGTAGCAGTTCCGGTAGGTACTCAAGCTAAAGACCAAGATGGTAATATTCTGGCGGACATGGTTCTGGATAAGCAAACGACTGTCATAGCAGTTGGCGGTAAGGGTGGTTTTGGTAATGCTCATTTTGTTAACTCAACAAGACAAGCACCAAATTTTGCCGATAAGGGAGAGCCGGGTCAACTTATGAAAATAGTCTTAGAGTTAAAGATGTTAGCCGACGTCGGTTTAGTGGGTTTGCCTAATGCTGGTAAATCGACTTTATTAAGGGCTATTAGTAACGCCCGGCCGAAAATTGCTGATTATCCTTTTACTACCCTCAACCCTTCTGTCGGAGTTGTTGATATTCCAGGTTCTCCTAGTTTATTGTTTGCAGATATACCAGGACTAATTGAAGGTGCTGCTAATGGTAAGGGATTGGGACATGATTTTCTAAGGCACATTGAAAGAACCTCAGTTATAGTACATGTTATAGATGCTTATAGTGCAGATGTAGTTGGAGATTATTTAACAATTCGCCAAGAATTAGGGGCGTACAAAAAAGAACTTTTACGACGGCCTGAGATTGTGGCCTTAAATAAAACAGAAGGAATGGACGAATTAGTTAAAAATGACTTGATAGCTAGCTTAAGGCGAACTATTAAGTCTAAAAATGAACCAATAGTGACTATTTCTGCACTCAGCGGAATTGGCTTAGAGGAACTAATAAAATATACCAAATCATTGCTAGATACTCTTAAAAAGAAACAACTGGCCAAAAATAAGCAACTACTTATGTATGAATATAAATTGTCAGATAATGAATTAGCATGGCAAGTTCAGCCGATAGATAAGCATAGTTTTATGGTAACCGGAGCACAGATTGAAAGGTTTGCCTTAAGAACAGATTTTAATAATGATCAGGCGGTAGCTCGTTTATTGGATATTTTAAAAAAAAGAGGTATTATTCACGCTCTTGTTAGGCATGGGATTAACCCTGGAGATAAAATAGTAATAGCAGATAAAGGCGAGTTAGTATATTAAATTATGACTGAAAGTTTCTTTTTTTATGATCTAGAAACTTCTGGACTTAAAGCGGACAAGGATCGAATTATGCAGTTTGCTGGGCAAAGGACTGACCTGTCCTTGAAGCCTATCGGCCAACCATTTAATTACCTTATTCGTTTAACTCCTGATATATTGCCAGATCCTAATGCTATATTAATTCACGGCATTACTCCTCAACAAACATTAATGGAAGGAATTAGTGAAGCGGAATTTCTCAATATTTTCTATCAGCAAATCGTTCAGCCGAATACCACGTTTGTTGGTTTTAACAATATTCGTTTTGATGATGAGTTTATTCGTTACTTAAACTATCGTAATTTATATGATCCATATCGATGGAGTTATCAGGATGGATGCTCACGCTGGGATATTTTGGATTTAGTGCGAATTACTCGTGCCCTAAGACCGCAAGGTATTAAATGGCCAAAAGATGCTCAAGCTCAGAGTACTAATAAGCTTGAGTTATTGACCAAGGCCAATAAACTTGAACATCTAAATGCTCATGATGCATATTCTGATGTTCTAGCGACGATTGAAGTAGCTAAGCTTATTCAACAAAATCAACCGAAATTATATAACTATATATATTCGCTAAGGCACAAGAGCGCTGTTAGTAAGTTAGTAGATTCGCTTCAGCCTTTCATCTATACGTCATCTCATTATCCAGTTACTGATAATCATACCACTATAGTGGTTAAGGTTGCTGATCATCCTCAAGCTAATTGTGTCTTAGTCTATGATCTAAGATTTGATCCCGGCGTTTGGTTAAAAATGAACGCTCAACAACTGGTTCAAGCTTGGCGTTATCGACAAGATAGATCGATTAATGATTTATCATTGCCAGTAAAAACCATGCGTCTCAATCGTTGTCCGGCCATTGCTCCGTTAAATGTATTGTCTAAAGAAGATCAAAATAATCTAGGTCTGGATTTAGATTTGATAGCTAAACATCACCAGCTATTAAAATCTAGTCAAGAAATTTTTGCTAAACAGCTAATTAAAGCTGTCGAAATACTCAACCAAGAACAATCAGATATGGCCAACAAAATCAGTAAATTAGTCGATGCTCAGATGTATGATGGATTTTATGAAAATAACGACCTTAAACTAATCTCTACCATACATCAGAATGAGACTGTCGACAAAATAAGATCTATAAAGCTTAATTTTAGCGATTCACGACTTAAACAACTTGCCAATCTTTATTTAAGTCGTAATTATCTTGATGATCTAAATATAGATGAACGTCAAGAATGGGATAGTTATGTACAACAGCGATTATTTAGTGGAGGAGAAAACAGTCAATTAGCTCTTTATTTTCAATCTATCAATCAATTGGCGAGTAAAACCGTGGACTCTAGGGAACAAATTTTGCTCGAGGATCTCAAATTGTACGGCGAATCCCTTATTCCCAGCGATATTACTGATTAGCTTATCTTTAAGAGGTGCTATTGAGCTATATAATTTGTTAATATACAAGTTAACAACGGATCTAAAGTTTGGGTTTTTGCGATAATAAAACCAAATAATTAATAAACAAATAGTCATTAAACACCAAGCAGTAAAAGTGATCTGTAAATTAGTTCCTGGGATTATACCCAATATAAAGAATGTATACATGACAATTTAGCCTCCTCACTAAATTTAACTTAGCAAATACCTCACAACAGCCGAGGCGTTTAGTTAAATGTAATATACAACCGAATAGCAATAAAGTCAATAAATTGGTAAAGAATTTTTTACTTAATGGTAAGTTATCTTCTGAAGGTTATGGCGCATCGGGGTTAACTCCTGTATAATATTCAGGTTTTAGAACTTTGCTTATTAAGGAGCGTTTAAGATCAATGGCAGACCAAATTATTGTTAAAGGTGCTCGAGAGCATAATTTACAAAATGTTGACCTAACCATACCTCGTAATAAACTTGTGGTAATTACTGGTTTATCAGGATCGGGCAAGTCTTCTTTAGCTTTCGATACTATATATGCTGAAGGCCAAAGACGTTATGTGGAAAGTTTAAGTTCTTATGCACGGCAGTTTTTGGGAATAATGGAAAAACCAGATGTTGATCAGATAGATGGTCTGAGTCCAGCCATATCCATTGATCAAAAATCTACTAGTCGCAATCCTCGTTCGACAGTAGCTACGGTAACTGAAATATATGACTATCTAAGGCTTTTATACGCTAGAATTGGTATACCTCATTGTCCTATTGATTTTGTTGTTGTTGAGCGTCGAACCATCGACTCCATAATTGAACAAATTATTCTTCA
>JAJZWH010000032.1 GCA_021846765.1 bacterium
GATACTAATATACTTGTGCGGCTTATGACTAACGATGTGCCAGCTTTAGCACAACAAGCTATAAACCAAGTTAAAAAAAGTCGTCCCGGTGAACTTATTATTATTGATGCTGTGTTAGTTGAGTTATTTTTTGTTATAGAGGAAAACAAACAATATAAATTCACTAGAGATAAAACAGCAATTATATTCGAGGGTCTCTTATCTATACCGCAATTCAAGCTTAGCGAAACAGCAAAGGCTGCTTACAATTTATTCGTCAACAATAAGAAACTGGATTTTACAGATTGCTTAATCGCCGTATCGGGTAACTGTAAAAGAGAAAGCATTATAACTTTTGATGGCAACCTATTAAAAGTTCTTGGATAACCTAAGTCCAATACAAATACCTTAGATACAATCTGTTTGCTAGGCTGCACCTCTACCACTAATTACCAATACCTAATTAGTTAGCTTTTAGAGTTATGCCAAGCGTCCCTTTTATTAACACTTTGTCTCTAATTTATTAAGAAATTAACTGGAGTTTTTAATTTGGTTGGTTGTTAGTAGTTTCGTCAGAAGGATCTATACGATTATCTGGCTCTGTTGGTAATGAAGGTGCCACAGCAGAAGAACCTGGAGTTGTTTGAGACGAAAATCCAACTTCGTTATTAAGCTCTACTGGAACTTGATTTGTAGTCATCGCTTCACTACCTAAATCAGCTCCATTATCACTATATGCTCCGCTGTCTCTGGATAAAGATGCACTATTTGTTTCATTGCTCGGCGTACTCTGGTTAGCCAACTGACTTGGGTCAGTTAGGCTATTATTGACAACCATACCGTCGCTCGCTCCATTGCTTAGTGATGAGGTATTTTGTGGAACAACAGGACTAGTAGCTGTCATAGTGCTTCCAGGAACGGTTGACTGATTCTGAGGAAGTGACATAGTTTGTTGGGGATTATTGTTGACTGGAGCAGCATAAGGAGCGCCGGCCATGGCAGGTGCTAAATTATTATTAATGGCTTGGCCATTATTCTCCATATCGTTAAATATGTCCTGAATTAAAGCAACTCCTATAAGATGTACTAAATAAAGAACAAGGAAAGCTACTGCTGTACTCATTTTGCCTTGTGTATATTCGTTAACTGCTTTCGAGAACTTAAAAAACCAGATAATACTTATTATTAGAGTTGCTAAGAAACCTATGCCTAAAACAATGAATCCTGCCACAGCAATACCACCAGTTTGAGATGACGAGGACGAAGTCGTGCCAACGCTACTTGAAGAATTGTAACTATAACTATAGTTATAGTTATATCCAGAGTTAGCAGGAGAAGATGACGTTGAAGCCTTTGCTGCTGCTACAAAGATTAATATATAGCCAATTAGTATTATTAAAACTGGTGCAAATAATATCCATATAGATGGTGTATGATATTTGGTTTTTTCATTTAATACTTTTTTGGTTTTAACTAACCAATATAAATCATATATCCCTAAAGTTATTAAGCTTAATAAAACTACTACTAACGGATTTCTTTTTTTCATTTTTTATTCCTGTTTTACTAACCATAAGTATATATGTGTCTTAATTTTAGTCAAATAGCTTATGTTTATTTTGAAAGAATATGATCAACTACATTATTCATTAGTTTTGAATATCTCATTAATCAATTGAATTGCTACAAATATTATATTTTCAAATCATCTTACATTAATCAGTAAACTTAGAATTAACTATAATTACTCCAGCAGTAGATGGTTTACCTCGAACAACTCTAATTAAAACTCTATTACCTGGCACAATTTGAGAAATTTTAGCTGGAGATCCATTAATACTGACAATGGTATTTTTGGTAACTTTATACTCTCGATCAGTTTTCGTATTTGCGTTATTTATAGTTATCGAGTTATTGCTAGTGTAGACTACCAAACCGATAGCGAATTTATGTTCGGCTTTACTAAAACTTCTACTAAATGGTTGATGTTGGCTATGTCCGTATAGTACCCCTCCATAAAAACTAAGAATCAATAGAATCACTACTACTATAATGGTTAGCAAAGTATTAATCTTAAAGACATAGGTTCTATTAGTTCTTGTTGAACTAATAGATGCGCTTTGCGACTGATTATTAACTTGTTTGGCCACTCTTTTTATACTCTTCTTAAATATTGACAACTTAAATTATATATATGTACATAACTATTAATAGCATATATACCCTAAAATATACCTAAAATAATGAGCCTAAATTGCGTTTTAAGTCTTCGATCGATCAGTGCTATTAACTACCCTACCATCCTTAATGCGAAAAGATTTATTGGTTTTACCAGCAATAGCTAAATCATGAGTAACCACGATTATTGTTGTCTTTTCTTTTAAAGATAGGTCGTGGAGTAAATTAAAGATCTTTTTGCCTGTCTGGCTATCGAGATTACCTGTTGGTTCATCTGCCAAAATATATTTAGGATGATTAGCTAAGGCCCGAGCAATGGCCACACGTTGTTGCTGACCACCACTTAAACTACCTGGTTTTCTTAAAACCTCACCATCATTTAAACCAACCTCATGCAATAAGTTCTTGGCTCGTTCTATTCTGTCTCTTTTAGGTTTTCCCAAAAATTCCATAGGCAACATAACATTTTCAAGAGCCGTTAAGTTTGGCACAAGATTATAGCTTTGAAAGACAAAGCCAATGGTTTTTGCTCTATATTGATTTAATTCTCCTCCGTTCATCTTGGTAATATCCCGACCATCGACTTCAATAGAACCCGACGATGGTTTATCTAAAGCGCCCAACAAACTCAGTAATGAAGTTTTTCCGCTCCCGCTTTGACCAATAATAGACACGAATTGACCGTCAGGTATAGTTAGGTCAATCCCATTAACCGCATTAACTATTGTGTCACCTGATTGAAATTGTCTTTTAAGGTCTGTAACTTTTAACACATTATCTCCTTCTGCTATTCGACTCTCATTACTTCAGCAGGTCTAATTTTAGCTATAAAATAAGCTGCAACTGCACTACCTATTAGGGCGATAAAGATAGCTGCAACTAATCCATCAACTACAATACTAAAGTTAACCACTGCATGGACACTGCTAATATCATGTTTAACTCTAGTAAAAATTCCATGTCCACCACTAAAATGATGAGCAGCAAAGTTTCCACCACTACCAGATCCAGCCAATGATGACCTTGAACTACTGCTAGAACTAGAATTTGAGCTACTAACCAACATTTGAGTAATCGGTTTACTAGCAATAACACCAAATGTTATGCCAATAATTGCTCCAACCAAAGTTAAAGTAACAGCTTCAGCCATGAACTGCCCAACAATCCTAATATTACTTGATCCAATAGCTTTGATAACACCGATTTCTCTTCTTCGTTCTCTAACTATCATAATCATAGTCATTAAGATAATTATTGCCCCAACAATCACTGCGCCAATCAACGAATAGAGAGAAATAGTTTGAATATTTTGTAAGGCGGAAACTATTGATTGAGCTTGGGCAATAGAATTAGTAACATCAGCTGCGGATCCTAATTCTTTTTTAATAGCCGCCGTCACAGTTGCAACATTACTTACCGAATTAACATAGGCAACGGCACTGGTTATCTGATTAGTTTGGCCTGTTAAACGTTGAACGGTTTGCAATGGCATTATTACTTGACTGTCACCGAATCTATTACCGGTAGAAAAAATACCGGCTACTGTTATAGTCGTGCTGTAGGCGGTAAAAGTTGAACCTACTTTAAGATTATTTTTAGAAGCAATCGATGATCCTAACAGGGCTACGTTGGCATTGCTATTGGAGTTAAAAACAGTTCCCGATTGTAGCGTAAAAGTTCCTCCTCCACCAGTATGAGAAAAAGCCGATAAATTCGTCGGATCATTAGTTCCATTGACAATAACCGGTAGAGTAAAACTTTGGCCTCCATAGTTGCCGAAAACTCCGCCCAAGCCACCAACTTTTCTAGCAAAACGCCTACCCAACACACCAGCAGATATGGGCGACTGAAGATTTGTTTCGCTACTCGTCATACGATCGCTGAGTGTTTCTGCAACCGAAGTAACATCAGTTGTCTTGGATACTTCTAATAATTGAGCGCTAGTCAGTGGGTTTCCGCCTCCAGTAAACCCTCTTAAACCTGCTGGGTATATACTAATTGTATTATCTACCGACGACTTAACGTTGTTGATTTTCTGAGTTACCGCCTGATGAGCAATAAGCATCGATAAAGCTAAGCTTATACTTAATCCTAGAATAATCACTAAGGCAAAGGTACGAGTAGCATTTCTAAACGCACTACGGATCCCTCTACTAAACCAGTTCATTAATTGAATTCCTTGATTATTGACTAAAGACTAGCACTCAAAGCCTTAGATAATACTTAAGAAATTTCATTTATTAACGGTAACATAATAATAAACTTAGTCTCCTGATTTTGTTTAGAGTTAACGTCTATACTGCCTTTAAAATCTTGTTCAACATACTCTTTAACAATGGCCAAACCAAATCCCAAACCATTTCTTCCTAATCTTTGTTTAGTACTATAGAAAGGATTAAATATCTTAGGGATAGCACTTGGTTTAATCCCAATGCCATTATCTGAAACAACAATCTTGACCGTCCTAGAATCTAATTGAATTAATTTAATAGTAACTTTTTTGGGTCTATTGTTAATCAAGTCACAGGCCTCAACGGCGTTGAGTATCAAATTAGCCATTATCTGATGGAATTTTACCCGATTACCATAAATTCTAACGTTACTGGAAATATTAACGACAATTTTGACTCTGTGAGCATTTGCCTGTGTAGTCAACAGCTTAACGACTTGACGGATAGCTAAAGTCAACGAAAAATTGACATTATTACTCTCCCCGCTTAACTGGTTTTTAGCAGCCAAGAGATAAGTTTCTAAAATTTTTAGGTCATGACTTAATCTTTTAAATAAAGGATCAATAGATTGTT
The DNA here is from genome assembly GCA_021846765.1 of bacterium. Lineage (GTDB taxonomy): Bacteria > Patescibacteriota > Saccharimonadia > Saccharimonadales > UBA4665 > JAJZWH01. Next base: position 4,962 of record JAJZWH010000032.1, read on the forward strand.
CGATTTGAATTTGTCCAAGAGTTAAGGTAGCAGCGCTTAAAGGAGTAGACATATCGTGTATTAGGCTAGCACTGATTCTACCGAAATTTGCAAAACGCTCAAACTCAATCCGATTTTCCTGCTTGAGCCGTTTGGTGATTCCGATCATCATTTGGCTCCTTACCTCTATTGAATCCTAGCCAGCGGCTTAGTCGTATCCAGTAGATAGCCCAAACCATGTACTGTTTTAATTATTCTGGTATTAGGATCTCGATCTATTTTGTCTCTTAGGCTATTAATGTGCACGTCTATTGAATTAGTTTTCATCTTGTCTTGTTCTCCCCAAACATAATCAGCCAAATAAGCCCTACTTATAGCGCTCCCAGCATTACGCAATAAACACTCCAGCAAGGCAAACTCTTTACTCCGCAATTCGATAGTTTTACCATTTCTAATAACTTGCCTAGTCTTAGGATCAAGAATCAATTCTGGACTGACTAAAACAGAACGAAAAGGAATAGGATTATCTTTTCTTAAGAGCACCCTAATCCTAGCTTTAAGTTCTGCTAAACTAAATGGTTTAGTCAAATAATCGTTAGCTCCGTTATCTAGTAAATCTACTTTACTATCTAAGCTCGCTTCGCCACTTAAAACTAAAACAGGCATATTGTATCCTAGTTGACGGATATTTTTTATGACTTTTAAGCCAGTAGCATCTGGCAGATTTAAATCTAATATAATCAAGTCGATAGATAAGGTCTGAATTTTCTTAATACCAGAAGTTGCTGTTTTGGAAGTATAGACTTTATATGTATGACTTAGGGCACGATATAAGGCCAGTGTTAAATTGAGGTCGTCTTCGATAACCAACAATTTTTTAGTCTGTTCCATAATAGTGCCCTAACCTACCCGGTATCTTAAATTATGATACTTTTGTCCCTGCCACCCTGTAAATGCAAAGCGTACAATATGTTTTATTTTAATGCAAGTATTTTTTATAACAATAATTGGCTTAAAGGCTTTAAGCATAAACGGCTTATTTTATTTTTTGATTTACTAATTTACAGAGATGATTTAGCTTATTTTAACTAATCAAAAAGGGTTATATAGGCGAAATTTTCTTGGATTAAATTTTTATTAAATTATATCTATGAGCATAGATGCCGATATGGTTCTATATAATTCCCTATCGAGCTTCGCGTTGATCTGAAATACAACTTAGTGTTTTAAGTATATAATCTGGTTGCCAAGTACAATCGAATTGGAACCAATTCCTAGCCGAGTTAAGTTGACGTAAACAGATATGATAGTGACTATACTACTTTATTAGATTACTCTACCGTAACTGAACTAGGATCCACTTGTTTTAATATCACATCAGCCACTTCTTCTATGGGTTTCGTAGCGTCTATTACAATCGAACCAATACTTTTAGCATAAACAACAGTCCCTCTATTCCATTCTAACTGCCTTGCCAGGTCATCAGGATTTTTGCCGAAGTGATTATTAGTCCGATTCAATAGTCTTTGCTTCATTGTTTCATCATCTATAACTAATGTAAATCTGCGGCTAAATAAATTCCTAACCCTATCTTGATTCATTGCACCACCACATATGAAAATTATTTCTTCACTAGATAATCGAGCCAGTTCTTTAACCTTGTCTAAATCCCATATCCAGTTCGCTTGAATTTCTTGACTTGTTGGATCGCCAGTTTCTGGGTTCCCAAAATACCCGAAGGTTGCATCTGAATCTACGGCATTATAACCACGTCTCGTCAGCTCTTCGGCAAGAGTTGTTTTACCTGTCCCCGAAATACCATCTATTTGAATTAATGCCATAGCTTGATTATACCAAACAGAACTGGAACCTTATTTACAGGGTTAGTAATGAAAAATAGGCCCGCTTATTTACGAATCTCAATCTATAATTCTTAAAAATTGCTAGGATAAGACTCAAGTCACCCCCAAAGATCACCTAATTTTATGCTCACTAGAAACTATCCCCTAAGGTTAAAAAGTAAGATTCTCATACCAAGATTATTGTACATCTCTAGTAGCTATAGGCTACAGATAAAGGATATATTAGGTGTAATTAAATAGAGACCTGTCATGAACACGGTCTCGTATTTTGGGTGCATGATCTGGTTGCGGGGGCAGGACTCGAACCTGCGACCTCGTGGTTATGAGCCACGCGAGCTGCCGCTGCTCCACCCCGCGATATCTAAACTAATCAGCTCCGAAGGATAATTATCGGATTAAATCATTCAATAGAATCTTAACAAACAGGGGTAGAAAAGTCAATCTCATCTCCTTTCGGTTATTACTAAAATTTAACACTATTCAATAAATAATGTTGGTTATTGTAAATCTATTTTCGATGCAAAAAATAGTTAAACCAGGCTTGAATATTTTTCTGGTATGCTGGTTCAGAAACTTTTAAAGGTTGATTGTTGGGGATGTTTATTTTAGGGGCATATGACATAGCCACACTTTTAGGTACTATCATTTCTTGTTCGCCAGGCTCAGCTAAACCATAATCAGCTCTTGCCTGAAGTTCTAGGTATTGTCTTGATTTATAGTAAATATTCTCTAACTTAAGATCTTGATTCTCTAACTGCTGAACATTGTTTTCTTGCTTAGTTAGAGCAATTTGTTTTTGCAAGCCATAATTTAACTGAATAGCCTTTACGCCACTCCAACTGATAAGCAAAATAATAACTACAAAAAGTACTTGCCCAGCGAAACGAATATCCTTTAACCTATTAAGGAAGTCGATAATCACGGCTCGTATATAATTAAGCTTTGTTTGCATCTTACGAGCTAATTATATATCTTATACTGTGTCTGGTATACTCCGTAAGCAGACATGAATCCCTGGGGATGTAGCTCAGTGGTTAGAGCAGTCGGCTCATAACCGATTGGTCGCTGGTTCAAATCCAGCCATCCCCACCACTAGTAACTATTTATTGTTCAAGCATTAAGGCACTAAGCATTTCATTAATGGTATTTGCTTTTGCTATATTTTCTCTTAACTCCTTAGCGCCATTAAAACCATTAACATATATCTTGGCATATTTGTTCATTCTCTTAATACCCTTATCTGGACTATCGGCCCATTGTTTAAAAAGTTCTAAGTGATATTTAAATAAATCTATTTTTTCTTGTCGGCTTGCTATAGTCCACTGACTATCGATACTAAATGCATAGGGATCTTGAAAAATACCTCTACCAATCATTGCTCCATCAATCCCATACTCTGTAATTAATTTAAGCCCAGCAGAGCGATTTAAAATATCCCCATTGGCTACAAGCAAAGTTTCTGGAGACAGCTCATCTCTCATAGTTTTGATCCATTTCAATTCCTTATAATGAGCGGGCACTAAACTTAGCTCTTTAGTTGTTCGTAAATGAACACTAAGCATAGCAAGATGTTGATCAAGTAAAAATTTTATCCATTCAGGATTAATCTGATCATAGCCAAGTCTGGTTTTTACGCTAACTGGAAAAACATTCCCTGCTCCAGATTTAGTAGCCTGTATAATCTCTAGAGCAAAATCGGGATTTTTAATTAAAGCCGAACAGGCACCAGTTTTAACCACTGCCTTGGCTGGACAGCCCATATTCAAATCAATGCCAGCAAAATTTTCGCTAAGGCCTAGCTCGTTGGCTAAATCTCCGCTGGCAATTTGTTTTGCCACCAGATAAAAATTATCTGGATTCAGCCCCCATATATGGGCTATAAGCGGCGGATCAGTGGATAAACAATCGAGTTTAGGCAAAAGACGTGGTCGTCCTCTGCTGGACAGTCCATCGACATTAACAAATTCACTAAAATACAAATTAGGTGGGGCACATTGATTAATAACCTGGCGGAATACTGCGTCAGTAACATCATCCATCGGAGCTAATACGAAAAAAGGTTTCTTTAAAAACGCAAACATTATTTAATTTTATTTCTCAGATTGGGCAAGAATTTTACGGAAGTCCGCTAATTTTCTTTCATTTGTTTCTTGTAAACAATGATCACGTCCGCTCCCGCCAATCTCTTCTTGCCACCGCTCAGTGGCCGTTGGAGGATAATTAATAACTCCTGCTTGTTGGCTAATGCGAAACGCCAATGCATCTATATCTTTAGTTGGTTGAATATCGGCTTCTGATCCAGGAAAACTCAACTGTTCATATTGCATAAAATATTTTATAGCATTATTTATATAAATAGTAAAGTTTTTTATTCTGGCTGCCTGCGGTAGAGGGGTCAGAGGGCAGTTACTTTTATTCTAAAACTAGTTATTCCCATTTAAATACTTTAAAGGCTATAAAATAAATAATTACTATCCAAATAGCCAATAAGCCTATTTGTGGACCTATTTGCGTTAAAGTATAACCCTCAGTAGTCAGTAATCTTGCCCCATCTATTACCGGAGTTAATGGCAAATAATTAGTAATTGTCTGTAACCAATGAGGCATTAAATATCTTGGGAAAAATGTACCAGATAAGAATAACATAGGGAAAACAACAATATTCGATAAGGGAGCGGCTTGACGTTCATTTTTGGCCCAACCGCCAATCGCTAAACCAATTCCCAAAATTGCGATAATAGAATAGGCCATGAATAAACCAATACTAAAATAACTACCAGTTACCTTAAGATGAAAAATAGCTATAGCTACCATAAACATTACAATTAATGACACTAAACCAGTAATCGCCTGGGCAATCATAGTTGCTGTAAAATACTGCCAAACTCTTAATGGAGTAGTATGTAAACGTCGTAAAATACCCTGTTTTTTCAATTCTGGGAAAACGTTAACTGGTCCAAAAATACCAATTCCAACTATCGAAAAGCCCAACAAACCAGAAAAGGTATAGTCAAAAGGGGTTAGGCTTTTTTTAGTTATAGCCTTACCAACTACACTCAAGGGACCCCTGTAGTTTACATAGTGCCGATTGATTACATTAAAGTCAGAAGTTAAAATAGCGCTAAGCGTTTGCCCCGCCTGAATATTATTGATGGTGTAATAAACTTCAGCCGTTCCTTTAGGTAATCCCTTATATGTTTGACCAAAAGTCTTAGGCAATACAATAACACCATCAAGCTGATCTTCATTAAGTTTTTTATTAGCCTGACTCATTGTAGTTATCTCATTATTTAACTTAAAGGTTGTTGAATGTTTAATTAGCTCTATGGCTTGAGTAGCTAATTTAGAATTCGATTGATTAATTAAAGCTATGTTAAAACTAGTGTTATTGCTAGTGTTATTGCTAAAACTACCAAATACGAACAGAAAAATGATTGGAAATAAAATCCCGAAAAACAAAGCTAATCTATCTCTAAAGAATCTTTTTGTAGACAATTTAGCAAACACATAAACCGTATAAAATTTTTTTTGCATTCTTAGTCTCTTAATGCCTTTCCGGTTAGGTCAATAAAAACATCCTCTAGATTCGCTTGCTCAACAGGTTGTTTTTTGGTAAATCCTTTTTTTAATAACTGCTTAATGAGATGCTTTGGTGAGTCTAGGGCAATAATTTTACCAT
>JAJZWH010000033.1 GCA_021846765.1 bacterium
TAGCTTTGTAAAGTTGCCATGCCATATCAAACAAATGGTATCCGCTATGGGATACCTTGCCAAATCCGTCAGAAAGGCCGTGTGACTCCTGTGTAAGAACTTCATTAGGAAACCGCCATGAGCCGTCCGCGTGCATTATCTGCATCGAAGTGATCGGAACGTTGAACTTATGAGTTGTTTCGGCGATCAATTCTTTAACCTTATCAAAGCCGTAGTCATATCGTCTTTGGACATTGATGGAAAATAGCAGCGATCGAGAGGGTTGCTGATGAGTTTTATAGAGGTCTAAAAGTTCATCGTAATCAGATATAAGGCCCCTTGCTTCTGAAGCATTTACACTGAGTCCTTTTCTAGCAGACACTGGTTTGTCCATTAAAATGTGTAAACCATTTTTCAGTGCCCATTCTGCGTATGCCTTATGCACTGTAGGTTCCGTGGAGATGACCACTCCATGGATATTAAACTTCTTAACTAATGTGTCCAGCGTCGCTTTGGCGTGGTCCGGAATGCCGGTTGCGGCATCAAAAGAATCAAGATACAGCATTTCTAATTCGTAGCCTTGTTCTTGAAGGTAAGCGTCAATGGTGTCTTTTTGTCGTTTTAAGTCCACGGCTGCGAGTAGACGGACCGGAAGATTCGATGCAAATGCAGACAACGCGGGCATATAGATGCGCCTAGCGTGCGGACCAACGCCGATAAGTAGAATATTGACTGTTTTCATAGTGTTATCATACATCAATACGGTAGATGAGCACCTATTCAGACGTGTAACGTGTAGTATGCATTCATGATATAATAAAATCATTCAGACTATATATCAAACGGTATAGGAGCATATATGGCGAACAGAGAAAATCAATGGAACGCAGTACAGATAGGTCCAAACGACCCGGCAGAAGCGTGTGCGCTTTTACCCGAGCTTGCAAGAAATGAAATTGCCGCCATTAAAATCGGACACTTTTTAGGCGAACAAGAACTAGCCGTCATAAGCGCAAACATGCAAAACCAGACCATAGCCTGGTATGCCAACAAGACTAACCAGCAAGGCAGAATCGGCATAAACGCTACCGGGTTTAGCCACCTGCCCGACGGCAAGAAAAAGTACTTTGATGCAACACCGGCAGCAGAGGATGATCGGGATGCTATATTTGATGGCACCCATAGTCCTATAAATAAAATAGTTGAGTTCTTTGGGCATGTGTTTGACACAAAAATAGCAACAGAGCCTGAGCTCGCGCAGGCACGTTACTTCGCAGGTCTCATCCGAGCTATGGGCGCGAAAAGTACATTGCACTTTGACTATGCTCCAAAACAACTTCCGGGTTGGAGCGTAGCCGACGCAGATGAGCAATTTGGCCTCGTGTTGTATCTCCAAATGCCTGAAGCAGGCGGAGCGCTGAATATCTATGATCATCCATGGACTCCTGAAGACGAAAGTCACAATAATGATCATGTAGAAAAAGGGACGTTCGGATTTGATGAAGACTTCTTGGGAGACACGCCGCATGCATCAGTCCTGCCGTCAGAAGGTGATTTAGTAGTGTTCAGGACCCGTAATTTCCACCAGGTTGATGAAATACACTCAGATAGACCACGACTAGGCTTAACAACCTTCATGTCACAGCAAGCTGGGGCGTTGGCTTTATGGAGCTAGTCTGTACAGTTAGCGTTTGTAAGACTCGAAGAAGTTCTTAAATTTGACCATAACTTCTTTAGTAACGTTGCCCACTGTGCCATCTCCCACAAGTTCATCATTTATTTTGGTGACCGGCATAACTTCTTTGCCAGTGGCAGTAACGAATACCTCTGTCGCGCTGAGTAGCTCCTGAACAGTAAAATCTCTCGCTTCCGCCCCTGTCGATAGCTCTAAGTCATTGAGAATAACGCTGCGCGTAATGCCTCCCAGCACTCCCGTTCTAGGTGTTATGAGTATGCCATTTATTACCGCAAATATATTAGACCTTGTTCCCTCTCGCACCATATTATTGGAGAAGTAAATGATTTCATCAACATCATGTGGTGCAGCGTTCATTACGCGAATAGCTTGCACATAGTTCGTGGTCTTAGCTTGTGGCTCGTAGCGATCGAATTCGGTTAGTAAAATACGGACTCCATTTGCGTAATCTTCCGAATGATGGACCATCCGGGCTTCAACAATAATAACGATGGTAGGTGTCTTCGCCAGAGTAAGTGTTCCGGACGATCCACCCGAGATAATGATGCGCATAACCATATCTTCGTCGACCAGCTCATTCGCATCAACAGTTTGTTGTACCCAATCGGCAACCTGTTGTTTTGACCAAGGCATTTTCAGCGAGATGGCCTCGCAAGAATTAAATAGTCTATCGATATGTCTATCTGCCATAAATGGACGACCGCCCGTGGTAATCATAAACTCGAAGGCAGCGTAACCTCGCGAGTAGCCGAGATCACGGGGAGATATTAACAGATGGTCTTCATCGACGAGGCGGCCATTTAAGAAATGTACATTCTTCATACGATTACTATACCAGCTGTGTTGATAGTGTATTAGGAGCGCTGTGCATGCTCGCGTTGGGCGTTGAGGTATTCACTTTCCGGGAATATGACACCACTTCTGATACAGGCTTCACGGACCATGTCTGTTGGAATGCCATGAGTTGCATGTAAATTATGTACGTCAGATCCACTAATCTCGCCCCTGTCAATGAAAGGCTTCAAGAGTTTAGCACCTCTAATAAGTACTTTAGAAAATGCTTGCTGCTCATACGACACTATTTCTTTAGTTTCACTTTGACTTCTTATTGCATCGGGTATTTTGGGCAGACACTCTTGTACCGCTTCTTGATAATCAATTAGTCGCGGTTGTGCTATATCGTGTTGAGCCATGATACTCATACTGCGACGGAGGAGTCTCCTTAAGATGTATGCAGCTGCTTTATTGGCTGGTATTATTCCAGACTGAAGCATAATTTCAGATGTGCGCATATGATCCGTAATTATGCGCGCACTACGGACATCTTGAGTATCAGCAAGCACAGTGTTGTATACGGGCAGCCATCGATCTATTTCATGAATACTGGGAGCATCCTGGAGCACCATAGCAAAGCGCTCCAGGCCAGCGCCTCCGTCTATGCTGCGAGAGTTCAAGGGAGTTAGTGCCCCGCCCCTGTCCATAAAATACTGCATGAATACACCGGCATTCCATATTTCTATATGCTGACCATTCCGTAGCGGCTGATCAATATCGTCAGATTCTGCGAAATTTTCTCCCCGATCATAGAAAACTTCGGTACATGGCCCGCAGGGTCCGCTGTCACCAGCCGGACCCCAAAAATTATCTTCCGGCGGAAGAGCAACAATACGTTCATCTGGCAAGAAACGTTGCCAAGCAGTTATTGATTCATCGTCTGCGGGTATGCCTCTTGCTGCTGCATCACTATTAAGCACGGAAGCAGATAGACGGGCTGGGTCTAGACCGAATCTGTCAGTAATTAGCTCGTATGCAAGTTCGGTTGAGCGTTCTTTACTAAATTCTGGGCCAAATTGCCACGAACCCATCATATTGAAGCTAGTTCCATGATGTGAGTCGCCTATGTCATCTATATCGCCAGTACGGATGCAGTTTTGGACATTTGTTAAAAGGTTTGATGGGGGAGTTTGGTCGCCAGTAAAAAATGGTTTCATCGGCGCCATACCTGAGTTGATCAGAAGCAAAGTCGGATCATTATGCGGAAGAATGCCGCTGTCACGGTGGTGAACGTACCCGTGAGAGGTGTAGAAGTCAAGATACATTTCTTGTATTTCGTCGGTAGTTCTAAATGCGGGTATTTGTTCGCTCAATTCGCCTCCGCCGCTCTCATTAACTTAGTGTATATTAATTCATGCAAAGACTATCGAGTCAATCTGAGAGCAACGGGTCACGGAACTCGGTCGCTTTTTCAGCCGCTCAGCCTCCCGGTGCTAACAGGTCAATTCTAGAACCAAATAACAGAGACAAAATTCAACAAATTGCCTATTTCAACAGTTCCAACCCATTTTGACAATAAGGGTAACTGGATTCGAACCGCTAACAGGGGTGATATTTTAAGAAGAAAGCCTCAAAAATAAAGAAAGACCGGTCTAGGAACCCGGTCTACCTCTGTTGGTGCTTGGTCTGGCTCCGGGGACTGGATTCGAACCAGCGACCTAGTGGTTAACAGCCACCCGCTCTACCGCTGAGCTACCCCGGAATATGTTTAACTTCGCAAATTATAACCAATAAGATTAATGGTGGCAACAGATATTGTTATTAAAGCCAACTTCTAGTTATCGGATTACCAAAACGACGATAGCGCATCAATAATCTACTAGACGGAAAATTATCCCTGTTAGTTATTTTGATAACGTTTTTGTACGCATCTATATAGTTTTGAACCATTGTTTGTATTGAAAAGTTTTCTAGTACGTGATTACGACATTGTTGACGGTCTATTTTATCGATTTTAGCTATAGATTCAATCATTTCTTTTATCGAATCTACTATAAAACCTGTTTTGCCATGAGCTACTATTTCCGGAACAGAACCTTTTCTGGTAGCTATTACAGGAGTTCCACAGGCCATAGCTTCGATCATTGTTAATCCAAATGGCTCTTCCCAGCTGATAGGCATTAAAAAAGCTTTAGCTCCCTGAAAATACTTAACCAGTTGTTTATGATCCATGAAACCCAAATATTTGATTTGATCGTTTAAATGAGGCTTGATTTTACTTTCAAAATAATATAGTTGATCTGGATAAGTTGGACCAATAATGATTAATTTATGTTTAGTTTTTTTGGCCAACTCGATGGCTTTATGTGCTCCTTTTTCGGGGACTATCCTTCCGACGAATAATAAATAATCTTGATGTTTTTTGGTAAAGGTAAACTCATCAAGATCAACACCGTTATAGATTGTACCAATATATGGTAGTTGAGGGGCCGGTTTTCGTTGATTATTAGAAATAGAAACATAGAATTGATTTTGAGTGTGATACATTTGGAAAAGTTCTTGCCACCAATCAGTTATTGGGTCGTGTAAGGTGTAGACTATTGGTATTTTAGGAAATAGTCTAGCGTAAGGCATAGCAGCTTCTGGATGATGGAAATGTAGCAAATCATATTTACCTTTTGCGGCTAATTGAAACATTTCACTACTTAAATATTGATCCCAAAGACCTGGAATATAATGAGAAAGTAAATCGATACTAGACAATAGTTTATCGAATTCTTTAGAATCATGAACTAGTGCTCTAATTCCTCTGGTATGAACAGGTACTTCTAAATGAGTACCAGCTGGACCATAAAAATCTACCTGGTGACCTAATTTTTGCAGTCCCTCGCTTAATTTAACAGCTAATTCAATTGGCGCATAGACTATATCTGCTGGCCCAGGGGCTGCTATGTAACCCCTTACCATCATAGCAATTTTCATGTTTCTCCCTTACCTTAAAATTAAGGTAGTGTAAGGTATATTTTAGCACATTTAGGATCGAGATTTTAGGGCGTTGTCTATCTGGCGTTGTTCACTGCGAGCTTTTAGTGTTTGGCGTTTATCGTAGTTTTTCTTTCCTTTAGCAGTGGCAATCTTCAGTTTAATGTAACGACCATTGGTTAGTAATTCTAAGGGGATGATGGTTAGACCTTGGACTTTAGCCTGTATGAGATGATTTATTTCTCTTCTTTTTGCTAATAAATTACGACTTCTAGTTTGTTCTTGTTCGGCGATGGGTATTCCTTTTGTGCCGCTAATTAAACAATTGACTAATAGAAGTTGGTTGTCTTTGACAGTTACATATGAACCAGTTAATTGACCTTGACCAAATCTCAGTGCTTTTGTTTCTGCGCCAGTTAAAACTAAGCCTACTATAAAGGTGTCGTTGATAGTGTAATCGAAACGGGCTCGGCGATTAACAATTGTTTTTTGTTGATGACTACTTCTCTTCTTGGCCATGTTCTATCTATTGTAATCCATATCAATATAACTTAGCTATTGAGATGGGTTAATAAATATTGGCCATCATGATAATCGTTAGCTTTAAATTCTTGCTTAGCTACGTTCCACATACCTGGGTGATGTAGGATGACTTTGCGGTAATACCAATATTCTGCACCCCACATAATAACATCTTTCATCCCAGTGGCTTTAGAGAAGCGGAAACGATTTTTAAGTCTAGTGGCGTTCATTGATTTATTTTGTTCTTTTAAGCTAACTTGAGGTATAGTCTGTCCGTTTGGTGGCCAAGGTTCAGCTTGCATTTCTGCAATGATCATATTCTTGTGGTCGAATATTTCTTGAATTCCGGCCAAGAAAGAATAAAACCAACTAGGATATGGATATTCTAAGTAACGGTGAGTTACTGTAGCGTCCCAAACTCTCTTATAGACAGATATACCAAATATACTGGGCTGAGGTTGGTTAATTGGAAAACCAATTGCATTATTACTACGACCTATAATTATTGGATGATTTGGATCTAGCTTTCTAAGTAAGTTATATTCTGTAATTAATCGACTACGACTATAATTAGTACAATCACCGAAACCTTTTAGAAAGTATTCATTTTCTAATTGCCAACCTTCTAGAGCGGGATTGTTTTTATAACGATTAATGACTTTGCTCATAAAGCTTAATAGTTGCGGTTCCCAGTTACTCATTGGTTTAGCAGTGTTAATCCAATTGGGTGGATGACATTCAGGCCAGCGAGGCTGTCTAAGACCAACAGTAAGAATTATTTTGGCATGTACTTTATTGGCTTGAGCAAATTCCCAATTTAGTTGAGAAAAGTTATATTGGCCTGGACTTGGCTGTATATCGCTCCAATAACTAGTGAGTCTAAATTGTCTAACTCCTATTCGAATTAATGCATTCATAGTTTTTTGCGGGTTAACTCCTAAACTTTGAGCATAATCTGGGATAAAAGTAACCCCATAAGTTAGAGGTATATTGCGTTGAGTATAAATGTACCATTGACCAATACTCCACATGGCAATAAAAACTAACAGCACTGTAATAATAACAACGCAAATAAATTTATGGATTTTGTTTTTCTGCCAGTAGTTAATAGGTATCCTAGTTAATTTAGGTAAGGACTTTCTAAGTTTTCTAAGGTACATTTTAATTTTAGATGACATATAATAATCCAAGATCTATGGTTCGTAGTAAATCTAAAATTAGCATAGTTATTCCAGTATACAATGAAGCAGAAAGTTTGGCCGAGTGCTTAAGGGCCATTGTTCATCAGAGTGTTCAGCCTTATGAAGTGATTGTGGTAGATAATAATTCTAGTGATTCTTCTGCTTTGGTAGCTTCTAGTTTTCCGAACGTTAAATTGATGCAAGAAACAAAGCAAGGAGTAATTCATGCTCGAACTAGTGGGTTTAATGCGGCCAGTGGTAGCGTTATTGCTAGAATAGATGCCGATACAATTATTCCGGTCGATTGGGTTAAAAGAGTCGATCAAATTATGAGTAATGATGATATAGCTGCGGTCTCTGGTTCCCCAGATTATTATGATTTTCTGTTCCCTAGTTTGACTAATTTTTTGGATAGAATGGCTCGAAAGTTCTTAGAAGGAAGATTAAAAGATAGAATGTTTCTTCACGGGTCTAATATGGCTATAAGAACTCGTGCTTGGCATAAAGTAGCCAATGAGTTATGTGTTTGCAGAGGAATTCATGAAGATTTAGATTTGGCTATTCACCTTCAAGAAACTGGATTAACGGTAATATATGATCAATCATTAGTTGCTGGCATATCTGTTAGGCGACTTAATAATGATTTTAATAATTTTATTAATTATACGTTAGTTAGCCCTAGAACTTATGCGGCTCATCAATTAAAGTGTCAACGTTATATGTACCCAGTAGTTTTTTTTACTTGGGCAGCTTACTTTCCTGCTCATTTAGCTTATCTTAGTTTTGATCCAGCTAAACGTTCTTTCTCTTTTCGTTACTTAATTGACAGTAAGCTTAGAGAGTCTAGGATTGATCCTACAATTAATGTGGTCTGATATCTGATAGTTGTTTTTGGGGAAAATCTTAAATACCAAGCTGTTGGCTGAGTTTGAGATAGTCTAAGTCTGCTCCGTTGATTTTAATTGGTCGTTCACTGCTTTTTGGTTTCTCCAAATGATTAGATAAATTTTCAAATTCTGTTTCTGTCATGGTTACTAGGTAGCCATTTTGATCTCGATGAGTATGGTGCAGAGCACGTTCTTTAGCGATCGTTTTAGAGGTTGTTAGCCAAATTAGCTTAGTGCTAGCATGGGTTTCTTTTGCAATATTACGCATTAGTTCTCGGTCACTAAAATAATTAAAGTTGGTATCAAAAATAACACTATTGCCAGCTGTAAGCAAAGATTTAGTTTTTATATCTAATAAATCGTAGAGTTCCTCACTTTCTTGAATTGAATGGCTAGGATTAACGTAAAGAGCTTGTCTTTCTTGATCAGCCCATAAATGAACAGCTCCAGTTTTTTGATGAATGTATTTAGCAACAGTTGTTTTGCCGGCTCCAGGGTAACCCATAAGTAGATAGAGAGTAGGTTGTTCTTGCATCGTATATTTCTAGTATAGCGAATTTTTTACAGACTTGGATTGGTGACGACTACTCGGATGGGATAATCATGTAATTGGATAGATACGTCATTGTTGGCGGGTATCAAGAAAGCTTCACCATCACATTGAGACCACAAAGGATGAATTGTCTGAAAGTTTATATTATCAGTTGGAGTTATCATATCGCCAGGAAGGGTACTTTTTAATCCTTGAATAAAACTTCGAACAATCGTTAAGGGTTGTTTTTCTGGTATTAGTGCATGATAAATTTCTCGGCTAGTTAATCTAGTTCCAAAGTGTAAATATTTAGCCATAATATGAGAATTAGCATATATTTCTTCATAAAAATTTCTCGGATTACCATTTTCCATGACTGTATTGATTTGAGCAGATAATAAAGCTTTAGCTGCTACTAAGGGCTCACTAATGGAACGACCTATAAGGGTCTGTCTCATCCAGCTATTACGATGCTTCGGGCTATTTAAAAAATTATCACTAGAGGCTAACGCACTTGCTCCAAGGGTAGCATAAAATGCTGCCGCATGAACTGTTTTCTCGCCTTGATTATTAGCGATATCGAATCTAATTGGATAGGTTTCGACAATTCTCCCGTCTTGTAGTACTTTTTCAGGATGACGGCGATGCAGTGGTGTATGTCCTGCCTTGTAGCCATCTTCAGCGTTGCCTCCGCCCAGACTCATGATTGGAGTCCTTTTGGCTTGCTCGGATAAATTATTAGCAACTACAGTATCGACAATATGCTTAAAAGTACCGTCGCCGGCAACAATTAGTAATAAATCACTTTCTTCTAGAGATGCTGCAATAATTGCTTTAGTAATATTTGGATTAATTGAAGTTGGTATTGCTTCAATAGTAAATGGAGCCGATGTAATTAGTTTTTGAAGCCGTCGAACTCCTTGTTTGCTTGTTGTGCTAACTGGATTAATGATAGCTGTAGCATGTTTAACGTTACTCAGGTCCGTAAACTCAGGATTGATCATTTAACTTAATTATATAATAAATAATGTCAAAAATCTATACCTTTATTGGCTAAGAATTTATTGTCAAAGTGATGTTTTAGCTTGTGCATTTCGCTAGCAATATCTACTTTTTCTAGAAGTTGGTTATTAAAATTGCGACCAGTCAAGCAAAGGCTGGTATTGATATTGCGTTGGTCAATTAATTTGGTGATGTCACTTACCTTTAATAGTCCGTCGTTCACGGCGTTGTTTATCTCGTCACAGATAACTAAATCATATTTACCATTACTGGCACAATTGAGTGCGGTTTCATAAGTTAGTTCGGCTGCTAACTTATGTTCCTCGGGAGTAACGTCTCTGGCGCTCAAATCCCCGGCATTATAAAAACCCTTACCACCTTTATAAAAAAATAGTTTATCTTTATACAAAGGTTCTATTTTGTGAATAAACTTATGTTCACTAACTTCCCAATGCTTTATAAACTGTATAAATGCAACTCTGTAATCGTTGCCTAAGGCACGAGCCATTAAGCCTACAGCTGCGCTTGTTTTCCCCTTACCTTCTCCGGTATAAACTATTACTACCGAAGGTTTTGTCTGATAATCTTCAAAAGCCATCAAATTTAGTATGACTCGGCTAGTTAATTTTACAAAGTAATTTCTAGGCTCTTATTTGAGAATTTTTTTGTTCTTGTATTTGACTTAAGCTGGCCAACTTAGCCAGAGCAAGTAATTCATTAGCTCGTGTGCTTAGGGCTAATTGTTCTTTAGCTCTGGCAATTTTTTCTTTAACCTCTTCTGTTAATATGTAGGCATTTATTTTCAAATTATTGGCAAATTGTCTTATAGCAGGATCTTCAGCGGCAGAGTCAATAGCCTCATTACCAATATCTATTCTTAAATATAGTTCCCTATTACTA
>JAJZWH010000034.1 GCA_021846765.1 bacterium
TTATAATACGCTAAATAAAAAAATTGAATTATTAAAACCCCTAGAGCAATCTAATGTTAGTATATATACCTGCGGTCCAACAGTCTATGATTACCCGCACATAGGTAATTGGTTTACTTTTATTCGTTACGATCTATTAGTGCGGACACTCCTAAATAGCGGATTTAATCCTACTTGGGTGATGAACATTACTGACGTTGGTCACTTAACTTCTGACGCTGATGAAGGTGAGGATAAATTAGAAAAAGGAGCAAGCAGAGAAGGTAAATCTGCCTGGGAAATTGCTAATTTTTACAATGATTATTTCATCAATGGCCTAAATCGGTTAAATTTTATTAAACCTCAATATTTACCTCGGGCAACTGACCATATCCAGCAACAAATTGAACTGATTAAAGTTCTTGAGACAAAAGGATACACTTATAAAATTAATGATGGCCTTTATTATGACACTAGCAAATTCCCTAAATATAGTGATTTTGCTGGACTTGATTTAGACGAACAGCAATCTGGTCTAAGAATAAACATTAATCCGCAAAAAAAGAATAAATCAGACTTTGCCTTATGGAAATTCTCTCCAACCGATAAACGAAGAGATATGGAATGGGACAGTCCTTGGGGTTTGGGTTTTCCTGGCTGGCATATTGAATGCTCGGCTATGTGCCTTAAATATTTTGGACCAACAATAGATATTCATTGCGGAGGAATAGATCATGTTCCAATTCACCATACTAATGAAATCGCCCAATCAGAAGCAGCCAACGGAAAACCGTTAGCCCAAATCTGGATGCACACTAATCATATATTAATTAATGATCAAAAAATATCTAAAAGCTTAAATAATTCAATACTCCTAGAGGATATACTCGAACAGAATTTTAGTCTTGAAGCCTTTAGATTGTATGTAATCGAATCCCATTATCGAAGCCAAAGCAAATTCAATTGGACTGGCTTAAGCTCAGCACAAAATAGGTTATTAAGATACTATAATTTCTCTAGTCTTAGACATCAACCTCATTTTTTAGGAACTACTAACTACTATCCAATAGATATATCAACGGTTATGGAAAACGATTTAAATACTCCTTTAGCCCTAAAAAAAATTGAAGATTTTATTAATCTAGCGGAGACGCAATCAATTAGTCTTAGTTCACTAGAAAATGCCACCAATCAAATTGATAACTTCTTGGGGTTAAAATTAAGTTATGTGCCAGATATTAATCAACAAATAAAAAAATTAATTCAAGATAGAGAAAAGGCAAGAAAAAAAGGAGACTGGATAGCAGCAGATAATATACGTAATCAATTATTATCAAACAATATCAATATCCTCGATTCTGCCCAAGGCCCAATCTGGCAATACTCTCAATTGCCAAAAAATTAATTTCTAGGATTTATTATCAGCAATAGGTCTAGTATTTATATGCTTTAATGATAAATATTCACTAACTGCAACTTTTAAGCAAGCAGCCACAGGAATAGCCACTAAACCACCAAATAAACCACCAAAATTTATTCCTATAATTATAGAAGCAAATACTAACAGAGGGGACATATTTGTGGTATTGGCTTGAATTCTTGGTTGCAATAAATAATTTTCAACCTGCATGTAAAATACATAATACAGCAATAAAATAATTGCCGACGGTACGGAATGAAATAAAGCTACGATACTAACAATAATTGCTCCGATAGTATGACCAATCATAGGAATTAAGGCGGCAATAAAAACTACTACCATTAAGGCTATTGGATAACTAACATGTAGTAAAAATAAGGCTGGACCGATAGCAATAGCAGCGATTAAAGCTAATAATACCTGACCATTAACGTAACCTTTTATAACTTTATACATATTAGATGATACGCGTTCCACTAACTCGACTTCCTTTTTGGGAACTATAACTTCTCGAATTATTCTTAACCATTTAGGGCCTTCTACCAACATCATAAAGGTTAATACCAATATAGCTACCAAGGAAAATATACTATCTGCCACTCCAGTTATACTGGAAAATGCATTTTTATCTACCACCTTAAAACGTTGAGATACTTGGTCAGATAAAGTTTTAACAAATCCTTGAAGATTATGATTTCGTATAAAATTTCCTAGAGCACTATTTTGATTCTGAGATCCTCTTATGAGACCGGGAGCTGCAGATATAAACTTTTCAGTTTGGACAACCAATGGAGGAATAATATAGGCCGCAAAAGCACCCAGAATGATTATAACGATCAAAAAAGAAACAGTTGTAGCAATCGATCGACTACCTCTTTTTTTGCCTGGCACAAGCTTAGCAATACGAGCAACCGGTGCATTTAAGGCTACAGCCAAAAAGAAAGCAATAAATAATAATAAAATAGAATGAGAAACCTTTAAAAAAGCTGATATTAAAGCTAGTGTTACTAATACGACGATAATTATTCTAAACAATGTACGATTAGAAATTGTCAGTGCTACCTGTGGAATATCATCATCTTTAGAACTTCTTAAGCTGTAGTTCATAGGATAATTATCACTTAAGGATAGTAAATGTGCAAATTATTTATATAGATAACAGCAGATCATCAAATAAATTTCGACAGAGCACTCAAGCCACTGACTCTATGGATTAACTTTTGATCTCCATTGTCGATGTCTCTTAGTTTGTGCCATATATATATATCACCAACAAATATTACCATTAGTTATGATCTGCTCTATTAGATACTACGTTTATGGAAGTTTAGGTTATCGTATTTAGCGAGTCTTGCAACAGTACTTTTGTAATAAGTCCTCAACTTTCACCTCTGCATTATATATATCAAACATTTGCTTCTATAGTGCCTAGGCAAACTAGGATAGCTATCTTATTTTAACCAACTCATTAATGACTGATCATATCCTAAGTACCTAATCTAGCTCGGAATATAATCGGATCTCAGGACTTCGACTATTTTTGTTAACTTTCAGTCAATATTAAAGATTAACACTTTATTGTCCAAGTTATATAGCCCTAGCTAAAAATTATCACTTTCAATAAGAAGGTGAAGGGAATTAATCTTTCATGGCAGCAACAGCTTTTGCATGCAATAGTTTATTAGTAGCTAATACTGTGGTTGAGCGATAATTAATTGATTTACCGTCAAGTTGCGTCATAATACCACCAGCTTCTTCAACAATGACCTTAGCGGCTGCAATATCCCAAAATTTCACCGATCCTTCCATCGCGATATCGACTTTGCCTTGAGCTATAAGGTGATATATCCAAAAGTCACCCATACCTCTTGACCATTGCGACTGCCTAGATAATTCTAATAGTTGGGATATTTTGTTAATATCTTCAAAATATTTTAAGCGTCCATTAATCAGATAAGCATCATGGATATTGTTTACGGTTGAGACATTGAGTTGCTTACCATTTAGAAATGCTCCTTCACCTTTAGCTGCATATATAAGTTCACTCCATATGGGAGCATTCGATACGCCAACTATAAGCTCACCATCCTGCATTAGAGCTAAAAGAGTACCAAAAAGCGGAATACCACGTATATAGCTTTTAGTACCATCTATGGGGTCAATAATCCACGTAAAACCTTTGTGATTTCTTAAATCAACTTTTTCACCTTCTTCGCCAAAAAATGTATGCTCGGGGAAAGTAGTTAAAATTGTTTGTTTTATTATGTCTTCTGCATGACGGTCGGCTACAGTTACTGGTGTCATATCGTCTTTCGTTGTAACCATCAGCTCACTTTGATAATGGTCAAGAATTATCCTTTCGGCTGCTTTAACTGCTTTTATCGCAACCGGTAAATACGGAGATTTCATAGAGCCACTATAACACCAAATAATAGCTTTTGATATTAAACATGTTCCATGGAACCGACTTGCTCACCATTCGCCAAAACCATAACTCTCTTCGTCGTCAATTATTAAATTAAATACTTTCTATTTAGAACTAAATCTTAATATTTCTTTTTTTAAATTAGCAGGAAACCAAACATTCACTAGCTTACGTTCTTTCATGATGGGTAATACTCTACCATTAGTTTTAAACCGACGATAATTGCTATAGATAACCTTAAGATGTTGTTCTGCTCTACTATTATCTATTAACTTATCCCCTCGATAAGCGACATGCCAAACCGGTAAATCAATGCGCTGATCGCAATTACTAAACATCATTAATTCATGGACGCTTTTCATGAAGGTTCTTACATCATTAATTTGCCATAAATTAATTTCTGAACTAATAATATCTTGAGAATTTTTTTTAGACATTTTATTTATTTGCAGTCTTTCTTGAATAGTTGGCGTCAAGGAATATGCCAATTTAAGCATAGGACCGTTAAGCAAAATCTGTCTAGCCATTATAGCTAATAATCTAGTTGAAAATAACTTAGCTAAGTATCTATATTTGATTTTATTAAACTTTGAAAGCTTAAAATCATCATCATCGGCATATCCTTTAAGAGCAACAACAACTTTAACGTTCTTCTGTAATTCTGGATAATGCTGGAGCATTCTGGTAACTATAACAAAACCAAAACCAACCCCAACGATAATTATTTTTTTGCGTTTAAACTGCATTTTCATCAACGAAGCCATGTATGCAGCATAGTTATTTATGCTAGGCTTTTTGCCAATTTTATAAAAACTATCCATCCCGCCAATGCCCGGTAAATCGGCTGCCGTAACATTACCAAAACTGCTATAGAGCAATTGAATAATGCCTCGACAGCTTTCTAAACTGGAATGATGATCATATACAAATAAAATATCTAGCGGATTTACCTTTTTAGAAGAATATCTAAACATTCGTCCTCTTAATCCATTCATATTTAGAGGAATGACATAGCTGTTAGTTCTAGTTGGTTGTTTGACCATTATTTGCCTAAGTTTAGATGTTTTATAACTTTAACTAAAATTAACAGAGCAAGCAAGGATATGCATTTTAATTAAATAAAATCTATCCAATAATTCAGTTAATTATCTCAAACCTTTCATTATAAATAACTATTAAAAAAGAAGGCCTATTCCTAAGCCTATAAAGAAAGTAATTACTATTATCGATAACAAACGCACGAGTTGAATATGAATAAGACTACTGGCAAGTACTAGTGGCATCAAATGAATTAATTGATTATTAATTTGCATTTATTTAATTTAAAAATATATAGCTTATATTAATCTGTTTATTTACTTATCTTATTTTAATGATACACCTAATTTTTATTTATAGACATATACACTTATACTAGTAAGTAGATATCTGTGCTCTAGCTTTTGCTTTAGGTTGATAGATATCTTCTAGCAACCAATTACCTAATTTATTTAAGGTGAAAGACTTAGTTTGTTGTTTTTGCAATAATCCGATGTTTTGTTGAACATATTCTGACCGATTATTAAGTGTTAATTCAAAAAAAGACGGACCTGGCTGTGTATTATCAGTTACATTTTGTAATATTATTCTAGTATTGATTGGCACTGTTACTTGATTAGGAACAAAACCATAATCATCATATTTTATTAATAAAGTATGTATATTTAATTTCTTATCTGGAATCATATAATTTTGAAAGGTTGATTTAATACTAGTTCCAATAATACCCCTTATAGAAGGGTTATTATTAGCTTCATATTGCCATACTCCAGATTTAGTTATAACAAAAGACTTTGATTGTCCTTGATTAATAGTTCCTAGATCAAGGGCTGGGTTTTGATTAGGTTGATTATATAAAGCTTCAAACAATAAAGGACCTTTGTTTGAGATATTTTTAACAATAACCGTAGAATTTATTGGAGTATTTAAAATGTTTGGTTCAAAACCATAATTATCATAATATATAGTTTCAATATTAGGTTTATTTTGTTTATGTTGAATGAAGTATTCTGAATCACTTAATATAACAGGTTTTAAGTATTGAGTCGTAATCAACATCAGTCCTAGTGTAATTAAAGTTAATAACACTAAACCCAACATAATGTATCGCATAATATATTATCCTAAAACTGCTAATTATTTCATTCTATAAAACATTTTACTAACAATTTATAGTTTAGCGTAGAAATCTAGCTAATTGCTATGCTTGTTTTATTTCGTTCAACGGATTTTTTAGTTATCTCTAAGCTACAACTTTGATGCTTTTGACAATAATTTTGACATCTTAGGGCAATTTTTTTCTGACGATAATGCAGTCCACATATTTTACATTGATATAAAACTTGCTTTGCCATTATTGAATTATTCTACAATTTGTTGATCAAAAAAGTAAGTTACTAATATTGATGTTGATCAATAAAACATAAAACTTTAAGTAGTATTTTATACAGTCGAGTGTCATATTTTTATTTTTAAATAAATTTATGCTAAGAAATATACTTAACACAATTATTGGATTTTTATCTCTAAGCATTGCTTTTATTATGTTATTTGACTTAATATCCAATCCACTAAGAACCACTAATCAATTGACTCAGTCTAAAAAAGAATCAAATATATTTAGTAGCACCAAGAAAATCACTAATCCATACTCAACATTAACAAGACGATTCAATATACCTCCATCTACTATAGCCAAAACCAACAGCCCCAATTCTAGTACAATACCAAACACAACTTATCCAGCTACAACCACTGACAGTACTATTAATTGGGCCGGTTATATTGCTACTAACGGTCCATTCAGTGGAATATCCGCAAGTTGGACAGTACCAAATGTTAATTCCAATAGTAATAATATCAATAGGCTATCCGCAGATGCTACATGGGTAGGCATAGGAGGCGTAAATTCAAACGACCTAATCCAGACAGGAACACAAGATATAGTGAACTCCCGTGGCGAAATAAGATCATCGGCTTTTTATGAATTACTACCTAATAATTCCGTGACCATACCAAATTTTAATGTTAACCCCGGAGATACAATAAAGGCAAACCTCAAGGATATTGGGAATAATCTATGGACTATTAATATATCTGATACCACTACTAATCAGACATTCTCGACCATAGTTAGCTATGATTCATCCCAATCATCAGCAGAGTGGATAGAAGAAGACCCAAGTTTAATTAATGGTCAGATTACTCTTGATAATTTTAATAAAGTTGTCTTTAGTGATGGTTCTACTATAGAAAATGGTAAAAAAATAAATATATTGGGCAGTAATGCAACCCCGGTCATCATGGTCAATAACCAAGGACAAACTTTAGCCAGCGTATCAGCATTAAATAACAGTGGTAATGGCTTTAGCATTAATAGAACTAATATTCGTAGCTCAAATTCATTTTCTTCTTTATACCAAACGGATAATTACTTAAACACCAATAATAAATGGAGCAATAATTGGTCTATTACTTCTAAGATTAGCAGGGTAATTATCTACTACTAGGGCCATGTTTATGTTCCCATTGATTAACTTAAAGAATACTTATTCATTTTTATAAATAAGAAAATATTTTTGGTGGGTTATTACTTTTTACGTCTTTAGTTATTGGTTCGGTCGATAGAAATTTTGGTAGTAGAAATGTCTTCATTGGATCTACAAAGTTGATTTCTGCTATCTCTAAGTTACCATGAGTAGTTTTACTAAGATCAATGTCTAAAAATTCATTACTATTAAGAACATGGAAAAAGAACTCTAAATAAGTTTGTAATTGATAATTAAATTGTTGAATATAAATTAGATTGCCTACTATTGCTCTAACTCCAGTTTCTTCTAAGATTTCTCTTTTTAGTCCAGAAATTAAAGATTCGCCCGGTTCTAGAGTTCCTCCAGGTAAAGCCCATGATTTACTAGTTTGTACTACTACTCCTTTGTAAGATTTATGACGAACGCATAACAATTTATTTTGATTAATAACTATAGCTCTAATTTTAATATTCTGTTTCATAATTTCTTAATTATACTCATAAAATATAATTAATATTAGCGGAAGTTAATTGGACTACTTTAAAGGATAGTATTAATTAATAGTAGCACTAGATTAAGAAATAAGTTAAAAAAATAAATATCAAATAATGCTCTACCTACAAGATGATACATTACAATTAATTAGTCTTTTGATTGAATTAAAAATCTCGGAATAAAACCATCGTTAAGCAAGCTGTAGATCTAAATCTAACTAAATAAATGATTCATATATGCTAAAAACACAAAGTTAGTCGTATATCTTACATCATTTAAAATTTATTAAGCACACAATGGAGTTACGGAAGTTAATAAAGCATATCCTTTTTGTTAATGATTACATAACTTCATCCTAAAGAAAGACGTAAATAATATGAGTGATTTAAATAGGCTACAAAAAACACAAAAGAAAATGATCAATAAAGATACACGCATTATTGCCCTCAGAAAACAACTGGTTTACTACAAAGAAATAACCGAAACAGTCAGCCAACCATTCGTCATATTAGAAAATAATCTAAACGTAGTAACTGCTAATTTAGCATTCTACCGTAAGTTTAAAGTTACCAAAAACAATACAGAGGGTAAACGTATATATGAATTAGGTAACGGTCAATGGAGTTCGCTAGAACTTCGTAATTTACTAGAAAATATTCTTCCTGCCCACAAAGTTTTAACAAATTACGTCGTTAAAGATAATTTTCCAAACCTCGGACCTAGAATATTGTCAAGTACCCCTTTTATTCACACCTTGTCTATGACCCCAGTTATTAAGGAGTTACCTAGAGTTTTTAATTTGGTTGGTTCTTGGTAGTTTTGTAAGTAGGCTAATGGAGTGGTCCTAAGGCTAGTATGGATACGCTCAGTATTGTAGTAATGAAGCTGGCTGGCAATTGCTTCTAATAACTCTCCATCAGAATTAAAACGTTTAACGTCTCCTAGCTCAAACTTAAACTTACCGTAAAAACTTTCTTGAAAGCCATTCTCCCAAGGTTTACCTGGAGCACTGGCGCTGGGTGTAATTTCCAGTGAGTCACACAGGAGTAGGTACTTATGACTTAAGTACTCACTACCCCGATCATTATGTAGAACGGCTGCTGGTTGGTAGTGGATTATGGCATCCATTATAGCTTCAACCATTAACTCGGTAACATGACGAATACCGAGTGACCAGCCAACTATTACCCGACTGTATAGGTCAATAATAGTAGCCAGGTAGTAGAATCGATTCTGAAACCAGAAGTAGGTAAAGTCCTCAGCCCATACGCGGTGAGGATAACTGGGAATAATAGCGGTTACCAATATCTTGCTACCATCAGCGGCTATGACCTTGTGGTCTTTTAAAAGATTAAGCGGAGCAGGTTTCTTGGCTTTATTAACCTTTTTAAACTGCTTAGGACGGTTTGGTACGCTTAGTTGATACAAGCGCATTACGCGCCTAATACGTTTCTTACTAAAGCCTAGCTTGTCTGCTAGCCGTCTATGGCCATAGGTCGGGTCAGTTAGCCATACTGCCTTAATCTGTGCTATTAATTCAGCGTCCTTACTGGCTTGTATATGTTGTTTATATAGATTAGTCCGATCAATCTCCAGGAAGCTAGCCACCTTAGTCAGAAAGCCAATATCTACATCACCCAGCAGAACTATTTTTTTTGGCGTGAAGCCTCTGCTGTTAGTTTACCTAGTAAGCCATATAGCATATTAATCTCACGTTGCAGTTTAGCGACCTGCAGAGCGCTATTGTCTCCACTAACACCAGCCCGTAGCCAATTGTAGATGGTTTTGGTGCTAACGCCATGCTCAGTTGCCAATTCGCTGACTTTTTTGCCATCATCACGAACAGCGCTAATTACTTTTTGTTTTATGTCACTAGAAATATATTGAGCCATAAAAAACACATATCCTTTCAAGAGCCAACAAACTAACGTTTGCGACTTAACTTAATTATATATGAGCTCTAGAGACTCAATGATGAATATATAGGGTACCGGTCATATTCCTATTAAATGCTAGACAAGTCGATCGGAAACAGCTTATTCTAATTTCGCTTGAAGATATTACTAACGCATTGAAATTAAAACTAGATCAGGAAGAAATGACAAGAAATATAATTATTCAGAGAGATAAACTACAAGAGCTTAACGATGCTAAAGAAGAATTTATCTCGTTAGCATCCCATCAATTAAGAACCCCCGCAACTGTAGTAAAAGTAACTACTGACTAACCGTGGCCAGATTATGAAGATTCAACAGAAAGTTATCTTTGTCCCGGTTGTAGAGCGATTGGCAGACAGATAGTAATACTTCCATAGTA
>JAJZWH010000035.1 GCA_021846765.1 bacterium
CGGTAGTTATCGTGAACGAGCTAAGGGATAGGCTATAGAGCAAGATTTGTGCAAAATCGACCTAAGTATTATCAGTCAAGTAAGCATCAAAAATATGTCAGTCGTGCAGCTTATAAATTAGCCTTGGCATGCGCTGAACTGAAACTAGATTTTAAGAATAAAGTAGTACTAGATATTGGTAGTAGTAGTGGCGGCTTTAGTCAGTATGCACTGATTCATGGTGTCCAGAAAATAATTGCCATAGAAAAGGGCACAAACCAAATGGATCAATTGCTTAGGCTTGATCCGAGGATAGAATTACATGAAAAAACAGACATTCTGGATTACACTCCTGATGAACATATTGATTTAATTTTAATCGATGTATCTTTTATTAGTTTAAAAGAAGTATTGCCAGCAATTAAAAAGTGTCTTGATCAGGATACAATAATTTTAGCAATGGCTAAACCTCAATTTGAAACTAATGACCCCAAAGCAAAAAATAAGGGGATTATCAAAAACGAGCATATTAGAAGACATCTATTATCTTTATTAGAACTATGGTTAAAAGAGCAGTTTGTCATTATAGATAAAGTTGATTCCCAGCTTAAAGGTGTTAAGGGTAATAAAGAAAGATTTTATCTACTTAAAGGTCTTAAATAAAGTCCTTGAGCTTTTTGTTAAGACTGCTAAACTACTCCTTGTAATGTATTTCTCTTCACGTATGCAGGCTGGTCGAATGCTTGCTTCGATGATGTTTGATAAATATCGCTATGAAAACTGCGTGGTAGTTGCTCTGGATGATGGAGGGGTGATGGTTGGTGCGCAAATAGCTATTCAGTTGCACTGCATAATTACCATGATGATAATCAAGGAAATAAGCTTACCCAGAGAAAACAAGGCTTTAGGGGCTATGACAACAGATGGTAAGTTTAGTTATAACAATGACTTTTCTGGAGGAGAAATTGAAGAATTCGTTGAAGAATATAGAGGATATATAGATGAAGAACGGATAGAAAAATTTCATGAAATAAATAGTTTGTTGGGTGGTGGAGGATTAATTAATGCTAATATGCTTAAACACATGAACGTTATATTGGTCTCGGATGGCATAGCAGATGGAATGAAGTTGGATTTGGCTCAGGAATTCTTAAAACCAATTGAAATTGAAAGTTTGATTGTAGCAACACCTATAGCTAGTATCCCGGCGATCGACAAAATACACGTTATGGCCGATGCAGTTTTTTGTCTTAGTGTTCTAGATGATTATATGAACACCGAACATTATTACGATAAAAACGATGTTCCTGAACATAAAAAAATAATAGAAACGCTTGAGAATATTGTTCTTAAGTGGAAATAGTTATTTCAGGATTGCTCTAAGGGCATTAACGTCCTGAAGTAAATACAGAGATTTATCTTTGCTGACTAAACCTTTTTTTTCTAGAGCAGATATCTCTCTACTGGTAGTTTCCCTCGTGGCATTAATCGAACTAGCGATATCTTGATGCCTAAGAGGTGCTTCTATGAGCAATCCTTGGCTAGTTCGAGTCCCGAAACGATTAGCCATAGTTAGCAAGAAAGAAACTATGCGTTCTTTGGCCGTTCTATATTCTAAATTCAGTATTCGCTCGCTATGTAAACGATACATTTCAATAGTCATATCTAGAAGAGGGGCTAGCGCCCCAGGATGATTAATAATTTGTTCTTCAAAGTGTTCTCGACTGATTTCTAGAGTAACAGTGGGGGCTAATGTTTGATAGGCTACGCTGCGTTCTTGTCCAGTAATAGCCCAGATTAACGGAAATAATTCATCTTGTTTACGAATTATTAGTAAATTTTCTTCCCCATATTTAGTGATGTCATAAGCTTTGACTAATCCTTGGACTATATAAAAAACCCCAGGCGGTTTTTGCCCGGGGTGAATAATAAAGTCTCCTTTTTTAAAGGTCTTTTTGACTCCATAACGGCTGAAAACATCCACCAATTCAGCTACTTGCTTTAAATTGGCTAACATATCTTAATTTAACATAAATATTGTTTTTTAATCAATTTTTAATTTAAGTTTGTGATTAACATCATTGATCAGTCGTAAGCATTCTTACGGTATTTTTTAGGTTTATAGGGCTATTATTAGTTGACCAAAAGCAAAGAGGAGGGGCGATGGTAGAACAAAAATATGTCCAGAGTCAATTAGCAAAAATAAATTTCGGCACAGGTAGAATTAACCGAGCGGAAGTCAATGAACTACATAAAATATTGTTTGAAGATGAAACTATATATGAATGCGTAAGTGGCTTTTATGAAGGCGGAGTGGCTTTATTGGTGGCTACCGATATCCGGGTTTTGCTAATAGATAAAAAACCTATGGGATTTTTAAATGTCGATGATGTTCGTTTCGATATGATTAGTGATTTAGACTATAGCCATCGAATTCTAGGAGCTCAGATTAATATTAATTGCGGTATGAGAAGCTTAACGTTTAAGAGCTACAATCAACAACGACTGAGAAAATTAATTGGTCATGTTCAACAGAGAATGAGCGAAATAAAGCGCGAACTGACTGAGCATGCATCGGTTCAAAAACAGCATTTAGAAGATATTAATAAACAACTTCAAATGTATTTAATGGCTCAACAGCAGGCATTAGAGAAACAAATAAAAGAAAATTCAGTTGATATTCAACCTGTAAAGCCTAGCCCTCAACTTGCCGATTACTTATTTGCCCAGCGTCTATTGGAAGATTTTCATAATGGTGGTTCTAAGATTCGCGATGATAGTAATCCTAACCTAGCTATACAACAAGTGAATAGACAAAACGAGGCAGTAGTTATTAACGATCAGAATAAAGAATTTATAGAAGAACCAAATACGCAAAATGACCAAGAACTATTAAAAGAAATTGCTGAAGATGGTCGAAGAGAAGTTTTTGGTCTTAAAAATAGTAAAACAAATGATGAAAGTGGTAATTCTTTGGCTAGTAACGAGAGATCGACTGGACAATTTAAGCCAAACCCTCGACCCGATATGACCCTATTTAATATAGCCTACGCCAAACTCCCGTATTTACTGAAAACTAGGCGTTATCGCCAACCTTATATGAGCTAATGTATATTTTTAACCACTAAACATTAAAACGAAATTCGACTATATCGTTTGGTTGCATTTTATATGTTTTGCCTTCTATTCGTAATTTTCCGGCTAACCTACATGCATTAATTGATCCGAGTGTGATTAAATCGTCATAGTCAACAATTTCTGCAGCAATAAAGCCTCTTTCAAAATCTCCATGAATTACTCCAGCTGCTTGGGGTGCAGTGGAGCCTTTTTTAATACTCCAGGCTCTTACTTCTTTGGGTCCAGCAGTTAGGAAGCTTTGCAAATCAAGCGTATCGTAAGCTAAGTTAATTAAGTTAACTAATCCAGAATGATGTAGAGAGTAGCTTACTCTTAGTTCTTCGGCATCTGCTTCGTCTAACGCAGAGAATTCACTTTCTAGTTTAGCTGGAATATAAATTGCCGGAGCAGGACTAACTAATTTTTTTAAGCTCTGTAAATATTCTTCATCTTTTATATTGTCTTCGCCAACATTAAAAACATAGATAATTGGTTTAGCTGTTAGCAAGTTGAGGGGTTTTATCTGATCTAATTCTTGAGATTGTTGATGATCATATATAAGCTGCCCTGTATCTAAAATTTGTTGAACATTTTTTAATTGATTTAGGTTTGGCATTAGTTTTGGGTTTGCTCTGGCTTCTTTTTCTAATTGAATAAGTTTTTTGTTAACAGTTTCAAGATCGGCTAGAATAAGCTCGGTATTAATAGTTTCAATATCTTGTTGAGGTGATGAATTTAAATCAACTCGAGTAATATTGTTGTCGCTAAAAGCTCTTACTACCTCTAGTATTATGGAAGTACTTCTAATATGTCCTAAAAATTGATTACCAAGACCTTCGCCTTTACTTGCTCCAGCGACTAAGCCAGCTATGTCGATAAACTTAACAGTTGCTGGAATAATTTTGTCGGCATGGTAAAGTTCAGCTAGTTTAGTTAATCGTTCGTCTGGAACGGCTACAATTCCAACATTGGGTTCAATTGTAGCAAATGGATAATTGGCTGCTAGAACTGCACTTTTTGTGAGAGCATTAAACAGAGTAGATTTACCTACATTGGGTAGTCCTACTATGCCACATGAGACTGATGAAGACATAAAATTAGTTTAACAGATTACTCTTTGCAGAACCTAAAAAGCTATTGATAATTATGTATACATGAGTACAGTTCAATATACAATTCGTAACATTCCTATGGTTGTGGACAAGGTTATTATGAAAAGTGGGCAGTCACAATCAAGTCTATAATTAATTATCTCTTAATTTTTCAATAAAGTGTGCTGAGTAAACTCTGGTACGCTTATCGTCAGGTTCGGGTAAGATGGAAGTCAGCTCAAAGGTTGGTTTATTTCGTAACTATACCTATGCTTAACATACAACCTGACCTGTGTGTTCACTAAATAGTCTGAAATATTAGCTCAAATTTAAAAGTGGAGTACTAAAGTATTTTTAGTTATTCTTGCCTCTGTAATAGTAGGAAGACATGAAACAACTACATAAACAATTCAGTGATGATGAGATAAAACAATAAACAGCAGATATAAGGTTAGGTCGTTAGCTTAGGTAGATAATTTAAGGTTTTCTTGTTGGGCTTTAATTAGGATGCTACCATCATCGTATTAATTGGGAAATCATATACTACGAAACCCCAAGCGGACAGGCTATCATTGAAGATTTCATTAATAACTTACAAGAAAGTACCCAAGCTAAACTCGCACTCCAATTAGACTTACTTGAAGAGCACGGTAACCGATTAGGTATGACTCATGCTAAAGCTATGGTCGGTGTCCTAATTGAACTTAGGGTAAGGGGTAAACAAGAAGTCCGGGTATTTTATGCCTTTACGGTGGGTAAACGTATTTATTTATTGCATGCTTTTATTAAGAAAACCAAGAAAACTTCTATCTAACCAGTACTATTGCGGTAACAGTGTTTATTATCTAATGCGCGCTCATGTAGTTAGTTTATTGTCTGTGGTATAATTTTTTAATAAGCATGAGCGTTAAAGATAAACCTGATAATAAGATAGTTGTGTCTAATGGTAAAAAAGACGTGGGTAGAAACTATTTATTAAGATTAAAACAAAACAAAAAAGTATTAATTGTTAGTTTGATAGTAGTGTTTTTATTTATTCTAGTGTTTGTTATTCTGGGCGTTTATCATAAAGCTAACATTAAGAACGATACATCTATAAAAGTTCCAACTGGGATAACGGCTGGCCAAAAGGCTTTATATCTAGAAGATCATGGTCAATATCAAGCTTCAGAAGAAGTTTGGCAACAACAACTTAAAGGCGCAAATAAACAACAAAAAATTACTATTTATTTTCAACAAGCTGCAATAGCTATAAGTTTTAAGTATTTTTCAAAAGCTCAAGTATATGCTAATGAAATTTTACGACTTGATTCTGGTTCTCCAACTTTTTATGTAGCTGAAGCTCAGATTTATCAAGCAGAAAATAAAAAGCCTATTGCAATTCATTATTGGCAGCTTGCTATCAGTAAGCTTAATCCTAATTCTTCAGTAGATCAAATGAAGAAAGAAGAATATCAACAAAGTATAGCGAGTTTGAAGTGAAAAAGAGATTTGTGATCAGACTATTGCTTGTAAGTATACTTTTTTTAGGTCTTAGAACAGTAGTTTCCAATCAAAGAGTATCAGCTAGTTCGTATACAATGTGCGGAGTTCTTGCGCCAGCAAATGACGCCAGTAATTGTTTAACGTCTGGACAAAATTATGAGACATGTACAGTAGATAATCCTTCTACTCCTCCTACTAGCAGTATTTCTAATCTTTCTGGTTCTAATTGCCCAACCGGATCTTCAAACACACTAAAGACACGATTTATCAATAATATAAATTATTATCTAGGATCATCAAGCCAAGCGTTTGAGCGAGTAGGTGCTAACTATATAATAAATCAGTTAGGGGGATCTAATTGGGAGCAAGAAATCAATAATCCGCAAGTTACAATGCAAATACAGGATTTTACGTATAATTTGAATACTGCCTATAATCCTATTACAAATTCTATAGTACAATATTCAGATACTAGTATTCAGTACTCCTTAGTAATGTATATTAATGGGGTTGAATTCTATGCTATAAAACTTGATTGTGGTAATCCAGTAGGAACTTTGCAGCCTCTTATTGGCGGATTAGTATATTACTACAACGGCAGTGGTTCTATTAGTTTGGCTGGTGTTCCAATTCAAACTTGTGTTCCAGGGATCAATCCAACGACTAGTGGTAGTAATTCAGGTAATGACCAAACAGGATCCGGTGGGGGTTTTATTTTTTCGCTAAACAGCGGAACGGGGTTTTGTATAGGAGTACCTAGTACATATACATCCCCTAACGGTACTGTTTATTCTAATCCTGAAATTACACCAGGAGCTATTTTAAACGGTTCTCCACCTGGGGGAGGACCATATCCAGGTTGTGACAGCAATACTACTGCATATGAATATCAGATAGCGGCATATGCTTCAAGCCCAGGATTTTGTAATTACCCCAATGCCAATGATTTAAACTATAATATTGCCTACACTTCAATGACACCACCATCAAAACTACCATCAAAACCACCATCAAAACATCCAATAATAGTTAGTAACCCTTGCCTCATAAGTTCAAAATTGACTGCTAGTCATGAGGTGATCATACCTAATGCCCCACAGCCAGCCCATACATACAACACTAGCTATAATAAAAAAAGTCTACCACCAGCCTCTACTACTCCCGATAGTACATATATTCAAGCTAACCCTGGAGCATTGAAAATAACTTCTGCACATGATCAATATCCTATATCTGTGTTAGATCCTAATCAAAAACCGACTCCTATTAGTTGGACTCCTATTGGTTATCAAAAATCTCATAAGTTCACTTTAAATTATTCAAATTACATAAAAGACTATCCTTACGATAATCATAAAACCACAGTTCAATATACTCAGAAATATACAGAAGAAACATTTACCTCTTCTTCTACTCCAAGCCTTTATACCTGTCCAAACGGTGGTTCAGTTTATGGAGCAACTTGTTTGGAAGCTGCTACGTGTCTTACTGGTTCAGCTAATATCACTAAATATGGCACTATCTGTTCAGTTTCGCCTACTCATTCGGACGGTACATATAGCTGTCCAAGCGGATTTGGTCTTAGTACAGTTTACGGTGTTAAAACTTGTTTGGAAGCTGCTACGTGTCCTACTGGTCCAGGCCTTGGTACTAATCCTACTTCATCTGGCACTTTCTGTTCATCTCCAGCTACTGCTAATTATGATTATAGTCAAACCGGAACAGCTACTACGACTACTACTGATGGAACATATACTGGAGCACCAACTCTTCCTGAAATATGCCAAAGAGCTTTTAGTATTCAGCCTCCTTCAAGTACTGAAGTCAATTCGGTAACACTTAGCTATAAGCCAGATACGGAAATCCCTAATGGTTTTATCGTTAGTGCTAATATACAAGCTAAGTTTTATTTTCCGTCAGGAGATCCCATAACTAGCATAAGACATCCTTTTCAGGTTAGCGGTATTAACTATATAGGCACATATTATATTGAACATGCCAATGGCTTACCTCCTACTCTTATACAGCCTCTAGATACGCAGACTTTTACTATAGGTAGCGTAGCTAAACTAACTGCCCCAGGAATTGACAATCATATATATAAATCAGCAGTATTTAGTTTACATAGTACTCTGCAAGCAGGGGATCAGATTTGTGCTCAATTCAGCGTATCTCCAGCCCAAGGACAAATGAATGAATACGGCACGATCAGTACATCTAGTGGAACGATAAACTCATCTCCTATTGCTAGTCCTTTTACTATGTGTACAACCGTATCCGCCCAACCCTACACTAGAGTTTATGGTAATGACGTGATGGCTGGAGCAATGTTTGCTGACTCTAGCTTATCCTGTAATAATAACGCGCAGATAGAAGCAAGCAGTATTGGTAATCCCTCATCTTCAGTTCAACCAATAGGATCAGGAACTCAATTTGCTGCTATGTCCCTCGGTAGTATATCTAATTTTGCTAGTGCATTTTTAAGAAGTATAGCTCCAACCTCTTCTGTGGGGCTAACCTTTGCCGATACTCCTAATACATCTGGCTATGGAGGTAACTTTAACTTTAGTGGTAACGAGTGCCCGTCAATATTCAATTACTATGCCAATAGACCAACCAATGCAACTATACATAATGGTATTACTTCTCCTTACACCCTTAATTTATCTGGTACAATTAGCGGCAATCATGTTAGATATATTGATGGCAACGTTTATATAGACCAGAACATTAACTATGCTCCTGCAACTTTTAATCCCAGCAAAGGTACCCTACAGGGAACCAGTCTATATGTTATTGCCCTGGGCAATATCTATATTGCTCCAAACGTAACTCATCTTGACGGTATTTATGTAGCTGAGAATAAATGCGATGTTCCTCAGTATGCTTCGGGTATTAACTGTTCTTCTTATAACTCAAGTAATGGCGGACAAATTAACACTTGTGCTACGCCTACCGGATCAATAAGCCCCGCTAGTCTCTATCATATATGCGAGAACCAATTAACTATCTCAGGATCTTTAATAGCTGATCAGATAAAGCTAGACAGAACATATGGAACCATTGAAGATAGTTCTAGTGGCGAGAATCCTTTTATGCCATCGTCTACTCACAATTGTTCTCTAGGAGACTACTATAACTCTTCAGTTATATCTTCAACTACAAATAAGGTCTGTGCAGCTCAATTATTTAACTTTAATCCCGAAAACTATGCAATGAGTCCAGATATTTCTTCCCAGAATGCTCCTTATGATTCTATTGTTAGTCTACCCCCGGTGTTGTAGGGATAGGTATTGAGTGTTGGTTATTTTGTACTATACTTAAGTTTAAGCATTAAGGTGGGATGAAAAGTAAAAAGCAAATATATCAAGAAGGAAATGGGCAAGGCTTCAAAAAAGCTTATGCTATAATTTAGCTATTATGAGTCTGTTAAATGGAAAACAAAATAACTTTTTTGGTATGGATATCGGATCTACTGCTGTAAGAGTAGTTCAATTGGTAGGCAATGGATCTAATAAAAGCTTAAAGTCTTATGCTTATATGCCAATTGATCCGAAACAGGCTTTAAGTGATTCTAAGGCAGATCAGCAGAAAATGTCAGCAGCTATTAAGTCTTTGGTTAATAAAGCTGGACTGAACACTAAAAATGTAGCAGTTAATTTGCCTTCCAATAAAGTATTTACAACGGTAGTAGATGTCGAGAGGTTAAGCAAAGAAGAATTAGTTAAATCTATTAAGTATCAGGCCGATTCATTAATTCCTACACCTATAGCTGAATCTAAAATAGATTGGACTGTTCTAGGAGATTCGCCTCAAGACAAAACAAAAGTTGAGCTTTTATTATCTAGCGTACCTAATAATTATGCTGAAAGTAGATTAGACCTCTTAGAAGCGATTGGATTGAATGTAATAGCTTTTGAACCAGATGTTATGGCCCTAACTAGGGCAGTTATTGACCCTTTAGCTCAAGACACTCAGATTATTATAGATATGGGTCATAATTCAACGGATATTGTTGTCATAACTAATGGAAACCCAAGGTTAAGTAGAAGTATACCTACAGGATACGAAGCAATTATTAAAGCCGCTTCTCAAAATTTGAATATTGATGAGGCTCAAGCTAGGCAATTTGTTAATAAATTTGGTCTTAATGAACAAAAGCTAGAAGGTCAAATATATCATGCAGTCAGCGGCACAGTTGATTTATTAGCTGTAGAGATAGATAAATCAATTAAATTTTTTAATGCT
>JAJZWH010000036.1 GCA_021846765.1 bacterium
TTCCGATCTTAACTCAACTAACACAGCATCAATAATAATAAGTTCACCGGGACGACTTTTTTTAACTTGGTTTATAGCTTGTTGTGCTAAAGCTGGCACATCGTTAGTCATAAGCCGCACAAGTATATTAGTATCAATGTAACGTATCATGATTTCTTGTCGGCCCAGGCTTCTCTGGTGGTACGTTTCAACTCTTCGTCACTTATAGTTCCCTTAAAAGTTGGTAATTGTTTCCAAATCTTTTGCAATTGATCCTGTAGGGCTGGCTCTGGTTTTAAAATGAGTTCATTGCCTCGCTTGCGAATACTAAGGCGACGATGTGTGCTAAGCTGCATATCTCTTACTAAGTACGCAGGTATAGTAATTTGATTCTTGCTAGTAATAGTGACACTTTTAGTAGTCATAGTAAGGAATATATATCATGCCTTACTTAAAGTCAACAGTTTCTTAGTTTGTGTTTGGTACGAGTTGGATGTATTGGAGTCAGATAAAACAAGAGCTCATGTTAATGTTGGAAATAACGAGATTAGGGTTTGACATATATCACTGCAATAGTGTACACTAACAACACTATGAAAAACATTACACTCTCTGCTCCCGAAGAATTAATTAATCAAGCACGAAAACGAGCTGTTATGAAAGGCACAACTCTTAATCAAGAGTTTCGTGAGTGGCTCGCTTCTCAAGCCGTAGACAATGAAGAGAGACTTTTACGTTATCATAGGCTTATAAAGCAATTATCTCACGTTGATGCAGGTCGCCACTTCACGCGCGAAGAAATGAACGAACGCTAAAATGGTATCAAAGACTAGTGTATTCTTTGATACCAATGTATTGATTTACCAGTTTGATAAGACTGCACCTAGAAAACAAAAACAGGCGATAGGGCTTATAGAGCGATATGGTTTTGATGGTAAAGCAATGATTAGTACACAAGTTGCTCAAGAATTTATGAATGTTGCCTTAAAAGGTTTTGCCGTAAAACTGTCGCCCATTGAGGTAGAGCTTATCGTAAATGACTTATTAAAACCACTTTGTGTCCACTCGCCGAGCTTTGATTTCTATCAACGAGCACTTAAATTGTGTGCTTTTAATAGCATAAATTTCTATGATGCATTGATTGTCCAGGCGGCTTTAGATTGTGGCTGTGTAAAGCTCTATAGTGAAGATATGCAAGATGGCCAACAATTCGATAGTTTAACAATAATCAATCCGTTTACTTGAACGTGGTAAGCGTGATTGGAACGCATTGGGACCAAATCAAGCGTGAACTGATAATCATGTGGCAAGTGAAACAAATAAGAGCAGAAACCGCTAGTTAAGTTTAGATAATTTTCAGGAAGGTTAATGTTCTATTGAAAAGGATTCATGGCTGATATGCCTTCAAAAGCTAAAAAGTCTTTTGTGTTGTCTGTAATGATAAAGCTGATACCAACAGATAAAGCCGTAGCGGCAAGATAGGCATCAAAAACCTTATCGCCCTTCAAACTATGTTTTTGTATGAGTGCTATGGCAATGTGATATGTATCTGATTGGGGTTCAATGACGTGACATCCTTTTGCAATATTTATAAGTGCCGTAACTGCATCAACTGGAGGCATAGGATTAGGAAATTTGTTGTGAGTTAAGACTCTTATAGTCTCAAAGATGTTCTGATGGGCAATTGCCATTTTACCAACATTTGCTTGCAAGTATGTTTGGGCGGGTAAATTCTTTGGGCTTGAGTTATTTATGGCATATATAAGGATGTTAGAGTCTACCAGGACAGTTTTAGACCTCTTCATATGCCCTAGACCTTGGGATAGAAATCGTTGCGCTTAAGGTTATCTAGGGGTACCCCTAGATCGTGAGTATGAAACACTATTTTTATTGCTGAATCCTTAGCTTTTTTATTAAGATACTGTTCCAACGCCTTGTTGAAGACAGCCTGAAGAGTCGTATCTTCTTTAATAGCCTGCTTTTCAGCTGCTTTTTTCAAATTAGTGTTGATGCGTAAGGTTGTACGCGTAAGATTCATATTGACATATTAGCATACGTATGTTACATGTCAAGTATCAAGCGACATGATAGAATCTAGGGAATTATTATTACTGACATTAAAACAATAAGAATCATGGTAGGCGCTACGGGAACGCATTGGAACCAAATCAAGCGTGAACTGATAGCCATGTGTAAAATAGTTAATGCTATTGGCGAAGAAACAACTTATGTAATATTACAGAAGTGAAAAATCGGAACTAATTAAAGGTTGAGTTTCCTAGCTAATTTAAGCTAACTTCCTTCTCAACTCGCTCACTTAGGTAAACTTTCATCAAAGATTGATAAGGTACATCGTTTTTGTTGGCCAATACTTTTAGGTCAGACAGAAGTGAGATCGGTAACCTTAATGAGATGGATTGAGTAGAAGGTTTGAGATTAGTAAACACAACCCGCTCAGCCTTAGACCAGTCTATGTAGTCGGTTGTGTCATGTGTATCCCAGAATTCAGCCTCCTCCTCATCGCTCTTAAAAGTTGGTATATTTTTAAGTTTTTTCATACTCACTCCTTTCTTTTCTAGACATATTGCGTATGGATATAATCCTGAGCCTGCCATTCCTTAGTGTAAATATTGCTAGTAGTTTTCTATTAGCATTGGACCTGCCTAAGGCTTTATATCTTTTCTCGGATGTAAAGGGCAGGTCGTATAAAAATAATGGCGTATTGAAAAACATCTGTTCAGCTTCCTGCATAGTTACATTATGTTTATCAAGATTCTTGTTGAAATTACCCTTGTCCCAATCAAATTCCAGCGGAGAAGGCATTAATTTCATAACTAAAGTATATTACAGTAGTATACAACATGTCAATAATTAGTCTGTTCTTATACGTAATGTTGGCGGTTTGACGCATTACCATATAAATATTATAATATTTATATGAGCGAAACCGGAGATTTTGAGTCAGAGTTGGATAAGCTGTTGGCCGAAGACGAGGCTAGGAGATTGAGAGCAGAAGAAACCAGCTTTGCTTGCAGGTTTCTTATGGAGCGAGGTATAGTCACCTTTGATTATAGCGACCCTACGGTTAAGCCACCTTTACCAGAGTTGTCTCTAGATGACTTAGATTCGGAACAAGATTTTTTATTAATAGCTACATCAACGAAGTGCAAAAGAACATCAGAATCACTACTGAAGTATTAATTGCTGCCGCTTTAAGTAAAAGAAGAAGGGAATTGAACATAGCAGACACTGATGCCAAAAAAAAGTTGCAGGCCAAACTAATGGCCGAAGGTCAAGATCAGGCACTCGTCGAACTTGTAGATACGATTCTAGATGGCGAACCACTCAGCCCTAACGACTTTGAAATTTACCAGGAAGCCGTTTTTGATGCTACAAAAAGAGATTTGCGCCAGGTAGTTATAGATGCCGAAGCAGAAGTTAAACTCCAAGCAGCATTAGAACTACTTGATACCGAGCTGGAAAAGGCAGGCTTAACCGATGATGATATAAACCAAAGAACCCTAATGGCGTTTTTTGAATTAGTTACTCTCTATAGTTCTCACGAAAGTATCAAAGAATTTATGCAAGGCAGGCCGGTGACTAGTGAAATTGATAATGCTCGAAACATTCTTGAAACTTGGGGTATTGATGATCCTCGTTGGCATCAAGTCATCCAACAACTATTTGGATGATTTTCTCATTGTTATTAGGAAAGTTCATACAGCATAACCAGTATGGTAGCGACGAGTGGACTTGAACCACTGACCCCAGGCTTATGAGTCCTGTGCTCTAACCAGCTGAGCTACGCCGCCTTATCCCAGATATTTATTATAACCTTAAATTAGTTTAATGATCTCGGCGTTATTAAAGCTTGGTATATGTTGATAGTCAATAGTTGGATCAATGACATGTTTTAGGGCTCTTCCCATAGCACCATGACTGACAATTAATACACTATTCGCTTCCAGGCTATTAACTAATTTTAATACTTGTTCGGCCCTGTATATTAAAGAGGAACTGTGTTCAACTCCACTTACTTCATCTAGATTATGTTGTCTCGAGTATTCTGTCCCTTCTAATGGTCCAAAATTCCGTTCAACTAATAAATCGCTAATAATAATTTTATTTTTAGGAAACTTTATTGATTCAGCAATAATCTTTGCTGAATCTAAAGCGCGTTTCATTGGAGAGCTAACGATTTCATCAATATGGAGCTTCGCTATTGTCTTGGCTACATTTTGGCATTGTTTTATCCCTTCTGCATCTAATGGCGTATCGTTACTGCCAGAAAAAACTCCTTGTTTGTTCATGACGCTTAAACCGTGGCGCATAAAATATAAATGTTTCATAGTTTGTTGACCCTTAGTAAAATAATACTTGATGATCGTTAATCTACCAAAACCAGGAAAGTATGTTGTGGCTGTTAGTGGAGGAGTTGACTCTATTTGTTTGCTGAATATTATGGCTGAATTCTCAGCCTATGATTTAGTGGTGGCTCACTTTGATCATGGTATAAGAACAGACAGCCGAAAAGATAGACTTTTGGTATCTAGATTAGCTCAATATAAGCAAATAAAGTTTGTTAGTCAAAATGGTAACTTAGGCCGAGAAACTAGTGAATCGCTAGCTCGTCAAGCTAGATATGATTTTTTATATCGAGTTTTAGAACAAGAAAATGCACTTGCTATTGTTACTGCTCATCATCTAGATGATCGTCTGGAAACTTTAATCATTAATCTTATTAGGGGAACCGGCAGGTTAGGATTGGGGTCGATTTGTGAGACGGCTACTATTAAAAGACCCTTTCTCAATTTAACTAAAGCAGAACTAAAATCTTATGCTCATCAGCATAATTTAAGCTGGCGAGAAGATAGTACTAATCAAGATTGTGGTTATTTACGTAATTATCTGCGCTTAAAAGTAATACCCAGATTAAGCGATGAAGATAAGGCAAAATTCATTCGTATTATGGATAGACAGGTAGATATTAATATTCAAATCGATCAATTAATTGGAGAATGGCTGGAAGAACAACATCCTGCTAGATTAAATAAGAAATTATTTAATAATTTGTCGTATAATGAAAGTAAAGAGCTAATTGCTTTTTGGCTAAGGTATAATAAATTAGTTAATTTTAATCATCAAACTATTGAACGTTTAACCTTAGGAGCAAAAACTAAACCTAAGGGTGCCAAATTGGACGTCTATGATTATAATTATGTAGTCCTAGAAAAAGACTATTTGGCACTCAGAAGCGTTGAGCGCTAGGCAAACTACTTATATGGCTATATAATTTAGGAGAGATATGGATAATCAAGCAAATCGATCTAATCGACCAACCAATAACAACCGTCGCGGAATGAAAAACTTCGGCTTTATTATTATGTTGGTGCTGCTAGCCTTAATTATTTATACTAGCTTGAATCAACCATCAAAGTTAAAGACAATTCCTCTAACCGAAGCGATTGCTCAAGCTAATGCTGGCAAATATTCAACTATTTCTGTTAATGGAAATACACTGGATATTACCCAAAAAGGTCAATCTTCGCCCTCGATAGTAACTTACTCTGATCCCAATACTAGTCTTAAGGCCGAAGGGTTTAATTTTAGTAAAGTAGCTATTAATTTTAAATCAGAAAATAGTGCCGCTTCTGCTTGGTTAACTATTGGCGAATCGGTTGTTCCGGTTTTGTTAATAGGAGGTATTTTATTCTTTATGTTACGTAGCGCTCAAGGCCAAGGCAATCAAGCGTTAAGTTTTGGTAAAAGCCGAGCTAGACTTTATGGTAACGAAAAAGATAAAGCAACTTTTGCCGATATAGCTGGTTCGGAAGAGGCTAAGCAAGATTTATCTGAAGTGGTTGAATTCTTAAAGTTTCCTAAAAAGTTTTCTTCTTTGGGAGCACGTATACCTAAAGGAGTCCTTTTGGTCGGACCTCCAGGAACAGGAAAAACAATGCTATCTAGGGCGGTAGCCGGTGAAGCTAATGTTCCATTTTTTAGTATTTCCGGATCAGAGTTTGTTGAGATGTTTGTAGGTGTTGGTGCAAGTAGAGTAAGAGATTTGTTTGCTAAAGCTAAAAAGAATGCCCCATGTATTATCTTTATTGATGAAATTGATGCAGTTGGTAGGAGGCGAGGGTCTGGCATGGGTGGTGGACACGATGAGCGAGAACAAACACTAAACCAGATCTTAGTCGAAATGGATGGTTTTGAACAGGGACAAAATGTCATAGTTTTGGCAGCCACTAACCGAGCTGATGTTCTTGATCCAGCACTATTAAGACCAGGTCGGTTTGATCGTCGAGTTAATATTGGGCTGCCCGATCGTAAGGATCGAGAAGCAATTCTTAAAGTCCACTTTGTTAAAAAGCCTTTGGCTAAAAACGTTGATTTAGATAGCTTAGCTGCTAAAAGTGCTGGTAGTTCTGGCGCCGATTTAGCAAATATTGCCAACGAGTCTGCAATTATAGCAGCCAGGAATAACCATCGTGAAATTGAGCAAAGCGATGTTACTGAAGCGTTTGAAAGAGTTGCCATAGGACCAGAAAGAAAGAGCAAGGTAATGACTGAACTGGATAAAATTACAACTGCCTATCACGAAGCTGGTCATGCATTGGTTGGTCACGTCTTACCAGACAGTGACCCAGTACATAAAGTTACTATTATTCCTAGAGGCGGTACTGGCGGAGTAACTTGGTTTATACCTCCCGAAGACCGTGTTTATGTTTCATTGGTTCAATTTAAGGATATGTTAGCAAGAGGAATGGGTGGTCGTATTGCCGAAGAAGTAGTCTTAGGTCCCAATCATATTACTACGGGAGCAGGGAATGATTTACAAAATGCAGCAGAAGTAGCTAAAGATATGGTCGTTAATCAAGGCATGGGTCAGAGATTACGTGATCAAGTCTTTAAAACCGATGATGGGATGATGCTCGATCGTTTAGTTCATGAACGCGAATATTCTGAAGATACGGCTAAAATAATCGATCAAGAGGTAGAGAGCTTATTAACCGAAGCAGCTAACAGAGCCAGAATAGTCATTAAAGCCAATAAAGATAAACTAGAAGCACTTAAAGATCGTCTGATAGTTAAAGAAACAGTTGATGCCGATGAAGTGGCTGAAATATTAAAGGGTGCACATATGCCCAAAGCTGCTGCTCTATATTAATTAAAAAAATTTCACCTTATCATTACTGATAAATAATACTTTATAGCTTATAGCATCTAAGCTATACTTTAAGTTAAATAAATTATAGCCAATGGAACAGACTGTTTCTACCAAGAAAAAACCCACTATTTTTAATGTTGCTACACTACTAATTAGTATAGCTATTTTTGGTCAACTATTAGGTTTTCTGAGAACTAAATTAGTTAATTCTCACTTTCCGTTGATTGGACCCAATAGCACCGATGCGTATTTTGCTGCCTTTACAATTCCTGACCTATTTTATTACACCATATCTGCTGGAGCGCTAAGTGTGGCTTTTATGCCAGTACTGAGTGATTATTTACATAAGAATGGCCGTAAAGCTGTTTGGGAATTGACAGCAAACATTACTAATTTACTGATTATAGTGATGGTAATTATTGGAATCGGTATTTTAATATTTGCTAAGCCACTAGTCCATTACATAGTAGCTCCTGGTTTAACCCCTCCGCAGCTGAGAAATGCAACCGATATTATGAGGTTGCTGGCTTTTAATCCTTTATTGTTTACTTTATCTGGAATAATTACTAGTGTTCAGCAAACTTTGGGTCGGTTCTTTTTTTATGCTATCGCCCCTATGTTTTATAACTTATCAATTATTGCGAGTATCTTCTTGTTTCAAAATAATATTGGTTTACCTGGTCTAGGAATTGGTGCATTATTTGGTGCTCTAATTCAGTTGATAGTAGTGTTCATTGGTCTCAAAGATCTTAATTTTTCTTGGCATACTCGTATTAATTGGAAAAATAGTGGTTTTAGGACTGTTCTTAAAAACCTACCGCCTAGATCGTTCGGTCAAGGAATGAGTCAAATGGAAGATATTGTTGAAACACATATTGCCAGTGGACTAGGTACTGGCAATATATCTAATTACAACAATGCTTATATTTTAAGTCAGGCTCCTATTTTG
This sequence comes from bacterium, assembly GCA_021846765.1. Classification (GTDB taxonomy): domain Bacteria; phylum Patescibacteriota; class Saccharimonadia; order Saccharimonadales; family UBA4665; genus JAJZWH01. The sequence goes on from JAJZWH010000036.1 coordinate 8,100, forward strand.
TTAATTGGTAATGCGATTTCTACTGCAGCTTTTCCTCGTCTTAATGCTCGTTTAAGTCGAGGTAGACCAGATTTATTTAGAAAAGATTTTTTGACAATCGTTAGAGTTATGGTTTGGTTAACTGCTCCAGTAGTAGTTCTTTGTTATTACTGTAGAGGTTATCTGGCGAGAATAATATTTTCTCGTGGTAATGATCAGATAGCTATTATATTTGGGTTTTTGAGTTTTGCTATCTTTTTTCAGGTAATGTATACGATCATTTCGCGTTGGTATTATTCCCAGAAAGACACTAAGACTTCGTTGTATGTTTCAATTTTTACCATTGCTTTTAATGTCTATTTAGCCATAACTTTAGCTAGACCAAACACCTATGGAGTGGCTGGTTTAGCCATAGCTGAATCGATAGTCTCAGGTGTCCAGGTGTTAATATTGGGGGTTATAATGATCTATAGGGATCGAAAACTGTTAAATGCTCAATTTTGGGTGGGAATTATCAAAATTTTATCAGTTACTGGTTTTACTGTATTGGGCGGTTTTATTATGATTTCTTTGATGCCGCTTGGATTATTGGACCGAGGTTTTATAACCCTAGGTAGTAAATTATTTATTATTAGTGTAGTTACCTTATTGGTTCACGTAGTTGTATCGGCTTTGTTTGATCTTGATGAGTCTAAACCGATTATTAAGTTTGTACGAAGAATTGCCCTAAAGCCAATAAAGATAGATTTTAGTTAACCCTGGTTTAGATTAAGCAAAGGCAGCTATAAGGTATAATTACAAAATCAATGGATCACTTGAAGATTAGAAACTTTTGCATAGTTGCTCATATTGACCATGGGAAGTCAACGCTTGCTGACAGACTGTTAGAATTAACTAATACAGTTTCTACTCGAGACATGAAAGATCAGCTATTAGATAAAATGGACTTAGAACGAGAGAAAGGGATAACTATTAAATTAGCGCCGGTCAGGATGAGCTATAAAGGGTTTGAGCTTAATTTAATTGATACGCCAGGCCATGTTGATTTTAGTTACGAAGTCTCGCGTAGTCTGGCGGCTTGTGAAAGCGCATTATTAGTGGTTGATGCTACTCAAGGAGTTCAAGCTCAAACATTAGCTAATGTATATCTTGCCCTGGCAGCTAATTTAACCATCATACCAATTTTAAATAAAATTGATTTGCCAGCAGCTGATACTCAAAAAGTAGCAGCGGAAATAATGAATTTGTTAGGCGTTAAAGAAGATGAGATTATTCAAATTTCTGCTAAAACTGGCCAAGGAATTGATGTAGTTTTAGAACAAATTATTAAACTTATACCACCTCCACGGGTTGATGATAATGTGCCTACTAGAGCTTTAATATTCGATAGTTATTTCGATGATTA
>JAJZWH010000037.1 GCA_021846765.1 bacterium
ATCCGTTAATTAAAGCAGGGAAGTTCCTGTTCCTTGAACCCAAAATAAAGCAAGCATGCCAAGAGCCTGCAACAACCTATCCTCTGCACCTATTAAACTAGAACTTAGTTTGGCAATACCTAGCCTTAATTTTACTTCGTGAGTACCAATTTTTTCCAAGTCTATTTTTTCCTGGTCGCTAACGGTTTGTGGAGGTTGAAATTTTGAACTTAACATTAATCTTATAAATTGTTCTACTTGTTGTTCGTTACAATCAATACCGAGGGATTCAAAAAGAACAAATACTAGTTCTTTAAGCTTAGCTTCAACTTCCAAGACTATTTCTGATTGAATTTCTTGAGCCTTTAATAGCTGTATATTATTTAATTGACTAATGATGTTTTTCAAGATAGGCGTAACCACTTCTCGATCATTTATTTCCTTCTTAGATAAGCGTTCGGCCAACACAATAACTAGATCTGGAAGAATTGTTTCTTGGTTTTCTGAGTTATATAACTGAGCAGTGGCCGTTTTATCTTCAATGAGCACTGGATGATCTAACATTAGTTCAACTAAGTTTTGCAAGGCTACAGTAAAATCTAGATATTGTTCTTCAGCTTCTTTGGATAATTCAGTCTGCCAGCTAATTTCCACATCCTGCAATTGTTCTTCTGAAACTACCGCTTCGCTAATTGGTTCTGTTGGATATTGCTGTTGATAAATTAAAGGGCTGTCAGCAAAAATTATTTGGTTTTCTGAGTTGGCATTTGAGATTATCGAATTAATTTCAATGTCTGGATCATTGCCGCCAATACTCAACGGATCAATAGCTAAATCAACTATGTCTAAGTATTCGGTTTGGGTAATTGTTGTCAGATATTCAGTCAGTGTGCTCATTCGGCTCACTTCTTGATCTAAGGTCGAGGGCTTATTGCCCAAATCTGCTATTTCTTTATTTTCAGATTGTTTATCCAGATCTGCTTGGGTTAGTTTTTGTATTACTTGAACAATATCTCTGTTGTGTATTGTTTTTGGAACAACAGCAGCCAGATCTTCTTGTGCGTAATTCGGTGATTGAACCCTAACAGAGGCTGATAAATCTGCCTTGTTTGGGATTGAGTTTGTTAAAGTTTTAGGCGCGATGGATAATTGTTTTGTCTCTCGAGATTGATAGAATTTGTTTACTGGACTAGGCTCATCTTTTTTAACTGAGGGATTTTTTATAACTGGATCAACTATAAACTTACGCTCCAAACTATTTTTCTCGATAACCTTCGTAAATAGTTCTTCATGTTCCGGCTCAATCGTTTGACCACTCTCGTTAAGCGCTTTGATAGCAAACTCGTTTTTAGCTTCTTGAGTAATTCGCGGATCATTTAAGTCTACCGGGCACATATCCGCTAAATCCTTAAGAGTTCCAGTAATACCGAATATAGTTAGCTCTCTGTTTGCATATGCTAATAGTATATCTGGCTGCTCAAAATCTGACTCTATAGCCTCAACCCGTGGCACCCCCTCCACGTTTAACTACTCCTGCCGATCTAATAAATAGGCGTCTTCAGGAGAAAGAGATCCACCTCTAGCCAACATATTAGCTATGTAACCAAGTCGTTGTTCTGGTTTCTGTCTAGTTGCTGCATCTGCTGGACATAGTAAACTTTCTGCCGCCAACGCTTGACCAAGAGTCATCGACCTATCACCTATTACTACTTGTGCCTGATCTCCATACTTAGAAACAAACTCTTGTGGATCTGGTAATTCATGATTCATACAGGCTTAATGATAAAACTTAAGCGTTTCTAAAGCAATTCGCTTTTTTAGTTTACCTGGTTAAGTCTAGGGGCAAATCAGATAAGTGGAATATGTTATTTAAAAGCTTCTCAATTGCTCATTCCTGATAGGGCTTTTTAGAACCTGATGCCAATAAGCAATCCCATCATTAATTAGGTGCAATCTTTTACTAATCCGCTCACCTTTATTTGTAAAAATAGTTAAAGCATGTTTCATATTGTTCATGGAATCAGAAACTACACAAAACCGTTAAAACAGCCATTGATTTAAAAAAGGCTTAAGCTTCAGATTGTTTTATCAGTGTGATTAAATGGTCAAGTGAGTTATGTACCAAAAAATTTCTTGATCTATACAGGGCTGTTATATTACTAATATGAGCCAAGCAGTTAGGGCCATTATTATCGAAAACAATAACCTATTGTTAGCTAGTCGCAACAAAGAGGGTAATCAATATTTTACTTTAGTAGGTGGGCGAGTCAAAGATCAAGAAACTAAACTCCAAGCGCTCCAAAGAAAAGTTAAAGAAGAAACTGGTTTAGACATCGTTAATGCTCAGCTAGTTTTTATTGAAGATCATCCAGAACCATATAGCCAACAATACATATATCTTTGCCATGTAGACCAACATGGAGAACTTCGTGTATTGGAGAGTTCCGAAGAAGCTTATTTAAATACAATTGGTCTAGACCTTCATCAACCAATATGGTCACCTGTCAACGGTTTTGCAACCCTACCTTTCCGAACTCCTCAACTTAAAGACGCTATCGTGGATGCTTTAAAATCTGGTTTTCCTAGCCAGCCTATTAAGTTATAAAATTGCCGTTAAAAATTAGATATAATTATTAGCTTTTGATTATATGTATGGGCCATAAATTACGATCAATAACTACAGCTACTTCTATGGAATAAATAAGCACTCGAGTAACTATATATATCCATGCCATCAAACCCAAAGCAGCTCCAAATAGGGTCGTATATATATCTGTGTAATGCCTTAATTCATGGGTCACTATAAATCCACCTATTAATTGAAGCAAAGCAAGAGCCAAAGCCATAGCCATTGCTCCACTGAATAACCGTTTAATATTAAAATTTTTGGGTAGGCTAATTTTTAATATTGCCGCAAAAACCAAACATAACAGTAGTGAGCTTAAAATAAAAATGAACGCTGTAAATAAATTACCATGGTTGTGTTGACCAACTGCCCAACTAATAATCACCGAAGTAGTAATAAAACCAAAACCACCAATAATAACTATCGCCAAACCACGTAACCATTTATCCAAATAGCGCCTTTGGTTATCTTTGGCAACGCCCCAAATTTCATTAACAGTAGTCATGAAAATCGTCGCTACCCCTCTAACTCCGTATATCGCCACTAAGCTAGCGGCTATCATAGCACCCAAAGAATTGCTAGAGCTATGGGCTATCTTATTTAATTGTTGCCCTACTATTGGAAAATAATTAGTAGCGCTATGTATTAGATTGTTAGCCGCACTAGCGTCTATGCTTTTAAGTAAATGAGAAAAAAGAGACAGGATCAATAATAAAGGGAACAAGGACAGAAACATGTAATAGGTTATAAGTAGAGCCTGGCGACCAGATCGATCGTTTGTATAGTGAACAACAACAGCTACCACAAAACCCAATAAACGGTGTCTGTATTGAAAATTATCTAATCGTTTTATTATTTGTTTCATTTAAAAATTTAACCATTGCCTTTAGTTACTAATATACTAAACTTCTCTAAATAAAAAACTAATGTTTGTAAGTATGATTACAGTATTTTACAAGCCTTTACTGCAATACTTATATCACGGTCAAAATCCGTAAAGTTAATTAAAAGGAGGGTTCGATATGTCAGACAATGACGCAGAACTAATAACTAAACAATTTGAAAAATGGGACGAAAAAAGAGCTAAGCATGATTTTATTGAGAGAATGGAAAGAAAAATGTTTAGACGTGAAAAACCAGCACATTATCGATCTCGCTAAATATAGATATTAGTAAGACTTTAAAAACCACCCTTAAAAACAAAGGGGTGGTTTTTTATTTTAGCCAACTAGTACCTAATTTTCCACATTAATGCTTCTAGCCAGTCGCGTTTTTTTTCCTCTATAGGAATCACTGAAGATAATAAATCAATGATTTTACTTTCATCAACTGGATCATAGTATGCAGTAGTTAGCAGAGCAAACCTCCTAAGCGGAATAAATACTAGGCTAGAAAAAGCACCTTCATGAACAATAGCAAATGAACGAAATTGATCAAATGAATAATTCTTGCCATTGATTTGCAGACCTTCTTTATCTATCTTATACTCCATCGTTCTTGGTTTTTTATTAGCTACTATACCCAAAACCATGCCTGCGACAATCATTGTCAACGTTGAAAGTACATCTTTAGTCAAAAACCATACCAATGCGCTAACTATAGCCGTCCCAAGCCCAAGCCACAAATACCATTTAAAATTTTTATCATGCCGTATAAATTCACTAGCAGTCCAAACTATAGATCCGTCAGGACCTTTCGGTGGTATAGCCGTTGATACAGAATTTATGCTGTTAAAACTATCTTGATTTACCACTAAATCATTGGTTTCGTCTTGATAGTCTTGTCGTTGCTCATCCATTAGCGGTATTGTAGCTTAATATAACTAGTACTATCAAATTTTTTGCCCATACTCCCTACATCGTGGACACTTTTCTACGTAGAATGGTAATTATTTGAATTTCTCTCTCTTCTAATGTCATATGGCTTCGATCTTCATCTAAACATTCCTGTGCTGTTATAGTCTATCAATGAAGTGTTAAAATACGCACACCCAATCGCTTAATGACGACCATAGAAAACAAGTTTTAGGTAAAATCCTGTCAGCTACTTACGATCATAAACTGCAAAGTACATTAGTTAAGGACAACCGAGCTAACTAGGAAACAGCTTCATAAATTCACTAAAGCTTATGATCTTGATGCCGTTATATTCTTTGGTGTCTAATAGATTTTTGTCACCCATGACAATATAATTACAACCTCTGAATACTGTTACTGTAACTCCACCAAGACGTACCCATAACGATTATAAATCTAGAAGTTTTTCTACTTTAACAAGGTCTTCAAGAAAATCAGGAAATTTGGCAACTATTATGTGCCTGATTTCAGTTATTATCTCTTGAACAGTAATAAGAGTAACTGCATCGTCTGCGCTTAAGTTAATTAAGCGGCGCGGTTTACCACCAAAGAAAATTGCAGATATAAAAATGCTTGTATCGACGACTATTCAAAAACTACTATTATAGTTCTTTGTCCGCTACTACCAGCCACATATTTAATACCTTAAATAATACGTTTTTAATCTTAATCCAACAATTTTTTCTAGAGCAACACCTTAGGATATGGATTATCTAGGAGTCTCTTTTCGTCTTAGATAACGACGAACTCTTATGGTATCCGCTTTTGGGAGTTTGGCCAAGCGTGCCACCAATTGATAAAACTAATATTTTGAAGTCTAGCAACGAGCCACGTTTAGTTATATATTCGAGGTCGTATTTTAATCGGGTTTTAGGGTCCGTATGATAGCCACTATTAATCTGTGCTAAACCTGCAATCCCTGGTAGTACTCTGTGCCGTTGCATAAAACCCTCTACTATTTGTCCTTCTTCTACTTCATCAATTGTCCTCAGAGGGCGAGGACCAACTAAACTCATTTCAGCCTTAAGGATATTGAAAAGTTGAGGGAGTTCATCGAGGTGGCTCTTCCTAAGAAATACTCCTATTCTTAATAAACGTTTATCGTGTATTCTGCCTTCAATTGAGCCCAGTGCAGAGCCAATAATCATGGTTCTGAACTTATACTCTTTAAATACCTGTCCTCCCTTACCGACTGAGTGCTTGGAAAACAGGATGGGACCTGGGTTTTCTAGCCATATCAGCAAACCACATATTAAGTACAGAGGCGCCATAAATAAAAGACCAACAATACTTACTAAAAGATCGGTAGCGCGCTTTATGTAAGGTTCATTTATTATTTCATAGCCCTGATCATTAAACCACTCTGTGAAATAAATCGATCGTAGCTCGGCAGGTTCATCATAATCCTCTATTAATGAGAGAGTCTCGGGACTAGCAAGCATGCTACCGATAAATGCTGCTAGCAGAATCGTTAAAATCTGTAAGCACACTTCCCACCAAGAAATGTGCCTAAGCAAGCTAAACAATACTAATCCAGCGACGACACCACAAATAAACACAAACCTATTCTTGCTATCCTCATATTTTGACCCAGCTGATAACATGAAGCGCCCAATCACCAAAGAGACTAAGCTACTGAGAGCAAACAAATATACGAATCTCATGCTATAGAGATTTTACAGCCATTTTGCGTCTCCAGCCTCATGATATTCGATACCCTTAGGCCTAAATTGGCTTTGTTTATCTCTCCAGGCCCCCATATTATCTAAAACCAGGCGGCATGCACTCAAGTGTTTAAGGATATCGTTGGTCGGGGTTGACACGTATAGACTGTGTGACGATACGATTATTATTACCTCAAATTCATCCATCCCGTTGGGGTAGCTAAAGGTCTCCACGTCACATATCTCCTTGATTTCCTCCTGTGTATAAAGCGGGTCGTTAACTTTCACTGGGATATTTACTTCTTTCAGCTGGTTAACAATACTGATGGTCGGCGATAAGATATCCACCTTAATGTCGCCCGTATATGCTAACCCTAGAATTCCAACACTCTTTACGTTTCTTTTCTTTAAAGATTGGGCCACTCTTTTAGGTTGATTGGCATTAGCCTTAATGCTTGCCTTTAGTAAAGTGAGCTCATCTGGTTTTTCGGCTCCATCTATAACATAGTAGGGCGCTAATGGTATGCAGTATCCTCCAACCCCAAATGAAGGGTGATAGGTTTCAATATTCCATTTTGTGCCAGCTAATTTTAGAACTTCCAGAATATTTAAATCAGGATAGGCAAGCGACAACTGATTAGCGAATGTTATATCAAGTTGCCTAAAAGCATTTTCGACACTCTTAACTAGGCAGGCATGCTTGGCATCTTTGGCAGGCAGCAAATTATCACAGACAATGCTAAGAACCTCAACTACTAAATTTGTGGTAGTCTCATCAAACCCGCCAACAATTCGCGGCAAAGATCTAAGAGTTTTGTCTGGAGATACAAACCAGTCACGCCTTGGCGCTACACCAATTCTAATATCTGTGCCAATGGAAATTCCTTTGGTTTTTGCTAACTTGACGATAATGCCATCAATTACATTAGGCGAAATTGTACTTTCGATAATAACTAAGGGCGCATCTTTAAATTTTTTCGTCCTACACCCATCGAAAATTCTCGAGAGTGTATCCGTAAAAGCTCCCATATGGGGTGCACCGTTTTTTTCGGTCGGAACAGCAATTAAGTGAACGGAGTTTATATCGTCAATTAGTTCATCTAAGTTATTGGTGGCACTAATTAGCCTTTTCTTAGTAAGCGGACCGACATCGAAGTCTAGCCAATACTCAATGTTAGGGATACTACTTTTACCAGAGATATTTATGTCATCAACTCTTTTTTTTGATATGTCTCCGCCAACGCACTTAATACCCTCTCGTGCAAAGTGAGCGAGTGATGAATAGCCAATATAGCCTATACCCCATACGGCAAGTTGTTTCTTGCCCGTTTTTAGTGCATCCTGTAATTCTAAAGCCATTCCTGCCCGTATATAATTACTTAACTTATATATAATAACAGTTTACTTTTGGCAGTAAACTGTCCTGACATTATATTCTCCCCAAAACAGATCCACAAGTCATACTCTTGTCCAACGCGATGAGGCTAAAACTAGTATGTGTGGCAGCATGGAGGCTATGACACTAACCATGAATACCACACAATTACCAACTTTAAAGCAGATGACAGATTTTGTCAGTGGCACTATGCCCATGGATCTATCCTGCCTCAACCAGAAGGAAACTTACAGCTACATCGAGCAAGTATTGATAGCCCGAATTAACTCGGATTGACGAGATCCATGAAGACTTAAGCGAACTGGCTATGATTAAATTCATGCGCACATTATATTCGTCAGTAGCTAACTACCGCTTTATTAACATTCCTTCTTGGTTTCAACACTGATAGGCTGAAGGGATAGTTGTCCACCAAACAACTTAATTGGATACCGAAATCATAGACAATCCTTTATGCATGGATAGAAACCATCAGCCTAAAAAAGAGTACTAAATTAATTGATACAATAACTCCCTTATGCTTAAATAAATTGCAGTTGTTTTCTTGGCTCGATTTGTAAAATGAGGGAGGATCTCGGCATTCACAACAAAACCAAAAAATTAGGTTCGCTCATTAAAACCATCTTGGGTGCTAGCTTGTTATTGTTTAGTGCTATCATAATTTACGCTCAACCGGTATTTGCTGCTGGACAGGGCGGTTTAGCGGGCTATTGGAAGCTCGATGAGACTACTGCAGGCTCCACGGCTATCGACTCATCTGGTATGGGTAACAATTTAACGCCTAGCGGCAGCCCTCAACCATCAACTAATGTGCCAGCAGCGATCAGATTTCCGGATAGTAGAAGCTTAGCATTCAACGGATCGAACACTTTGGATATGGCGAATCCTGTTGGGGTAAACTATGGAACATCACCTCGGAGCATATCGGCCTGGATTTATCCAACTGCGGCACCTTCTAGTTCGACAACAGCAGTGCCAGCGGCATATGGTCAATGTGTCTACAACGGTGTCAGTACCAATCTTGGCATGGAGTTTGGATTCTACCTTGATTCATCGATGGACTTACACTTTTGGGGTTGTGGAAGTAATTATGACTTTAACACCAATCAAACTATCCCATTAGATCAATGGTCAAATGTGGTGGTTACGTATAACGGCAGCACGGTCATTGTTTATTTAAATGGAGTCCTAATAGCTTCTCAGGCCAGGACAATGGTGTCGCAAGGAAGTTCAACGCCTCAAGTAGAAATTGGCAGCGCCTCTCTTATGGATGGTACCCCTGATTATTTTACAGGCAATGTTGATGACGTAAGGATATACACTAGAGCACTTTCGCCAACTGAGGTATCTGAGTTGGCGCACACGGGTAATACTGCGGCTACCTGGACTGGGGGCACTTCTGCCAGCTGGCTGAACCCGTCTAACTGGAATATTGACGCGGTGCCAGACGCATATACAGATATTGTTGTCGGTAGCGGCACTTACCAGCCGGTTTTAACAACAGCAACTGGCATGGCTAATTTGACCATTAATGCTGGCAGTCTACTAAATCTTAATGGCCAAAATCTGACCATGAATGATGCTGGCAGTTTCATCAATAACGGTACGCTTATACTGCAGGGCAATGAAAACGTGTCTGGACTGATTAACGTTCCTACCAGCGGAACGGTAGAATATGACGGCAGCAGCACTTATTCTTCACTTGCCGCAGGTAATATATATCATGGACTGATCTTTGATGGTACTGGTTCGTGGACGTTAAATGGACCGCTCACGGTTGACGGAAATCTCAACATCGTAAATGGAACTGTTTCTTCGGACGGTAACAACATTTCCGTTGGCGGTAACTGGTCTAATAATGGTACATATAACGCCAACGGCAATACCGTCACATTAAATGGTAACAGCCAATCCATAGCC
>JAJZWH010000038.1 GCA_021846765.1 bacterium
TTTCCTTACCGCTTTTCCCGCTTTTTCTGATGATGTATTCGTCTACGTATTTAATTCCTTTACCTTTATATGGTTCTGGTTTTCTTAATTGTCGAATCTCGCTAGCAATTTGACCTACCTGTTGTTTATCTATTCCTAATATGGTTATAGTATTTTGTTCAACTTGGGCTTGAATACCTTCCGGTAGTTGGTAGTTTACGTCATGGGAATATCCTAAGTTAAATTTTAGTCCATTACCTTGAAGGTTGACTCGATAACCAACACCAATAATTTCTAACTTTTTAGAGAAGCCTTGACTTACTCCTATTACCATATTATTAACTAGTGATCTCATTAAGCCATGATTAGCTTTATGCTTGTCGCTCTCATCTATTCTGTTAACTAATAACTGTTCTGGTTCTTGGACTATATTTATGCCTTCAAGTAAGGGTTGATTTAAAGTGCCCTTACTGCCGTTAACTGTAATTAGTCCATCGCTAATGGTAATATTTACTCCCGATGGTACTGGTATTGGTTGTTTTCCGATACGACTCATAATATTTCCTTAATATACCTTACAAATTAACTCTCCGCCTATTTGGCTTTGTTTTGCGCTCTCTCCGCTCATTATTCCTTTAGAAGTTGAAATAATGACGATTCCTCTCCCTCGCTTAACAGTTGGTATTTCTTTGGCTTTTACGTATGTTCTTCTTCCTGGTTTGCTCAACCTTACAATTTCAGTAATTTTAGAATTTTGATCTTCACTCGAAAGTTCTAAATGTATTTCTTTAAATTTAGTTTTTTTGTCAATCGTTACATTATTTATAAAGTTAGCGTTTTTCAGTATTTTAGATATCTCTTCTTTAATATTGGAATGAGGCAATACAACTTCATGTTTATTTATAGCCACAGCATTTCTGATTCTAGAAAGCATGTCGGCGATTGGATCTGTAGATACTTGACTACTCATAATTGTTATATATTCCTTTCTTACCAGCTTGATTTGGTTACACCAGGTATTTCACCTCGACTGGCATGTTCTCTAAAACTTATTCTACTCAATCCGAATTGTCTCATATATCCTCTAGAACGATGAGTTTCAACACAGCGATTTGTTAAGCGCGTACGAGAACTATTTCTTGGTAATTTAGCTAAACCTTCATAGTCTCCCAATTCTTTCAGTTCAATTCTTTTAGCCGCATATTGTTCAATCATTTTCTTGCGTTTTAGATCGCGTACTACTATAGATGTTTTGGCCATATTATTGATTCTCCTTGGCAAAAGGCATGCCAAATTTACTTAGTAACAATTGTGCGTCCTCTTTTTTTCTGGCTCTTATGACAAATATTACTTGTAATCCATGAGCTGGGGACGTTTCTTCGAAACTTAATTCAGGAAATACCGATTGATCTGTTAATCCTAGCGCATAATTACCCTGTTTGTCAAAAGCACGATTACTGACTCCATGAAAGTCTCGTAATCTTGGTAAAACTATTGTTATTAATCTATCCATGAATTCGTACATATAATCGCCTCTTAAGGTAACTTTAAGACCTATTTTATTACCTTCTCTTAATTTAAAACTAGCAATAGATTTTTTAGAAGTCGTTTGAATTGGTTTTTGACCAGTAATTTTAGTAATCGTATTCTCTGCCGTTTCCATCAATTTTTTGTCGTCTTTAGCTTTTCCTAATCCACTATTGATAACAATTTTTTCTAGCAAGGGGACTTGGTTTATATTGCTGAGGTTAAGTTCTGATTGGAGTTCTTTTTTAAGCTGGTCTTTATATAGCTTAGACAATCGCGGTTGATAAGGAGTTATAGTTTGTTGTTTACTAGCCATTATTTTAGCTCCTTACCACTAGTTTTTAGTATCCTAGTTTTACTCTTGCCGTCTGCAGCAATCTTATAGCTTATTCTGGATGGTTTCTTTAGTGTTGAGTCATAAATGTTAACCTTAGAAACGTTTATCGGTTTGGTTATTTCGATTATTCCGCCTTGAGGGAACTTTTTAGTTGGTTTTTGGTGTTTTTTTACTATATTAATTCCTTCTATAGTAACAGTATTATCTTTAGGGGATGTAGATAATACTTTGCCGGTTTTCCCTTTATATTTACCATTTCTGACAATTACATTATCACCTTTTTTGATACGGATTTTATACAACTTATTCATTGCTATAAAACCTCCGGTGCTAAACTTATTATTCTTGCATAGCCCATATCTCTAAGTTCTCTAGGAACAGGGCCAAAAATTCGGGTTGCTCTAGGTGTTTTATCTTCAGCTATAATTACTGCTGCATTATCGTCAAATTTAATGGTTGAACCGTCTTTTCGTCTAATCTGGTTTTTTGACCGCACTACGACCGCTTTAACTACTGATTTTTTCTTAACAGTTCCATTCGGGTTTGCGTCTTTAACAGTAGCCACTATAACGTCTCCTACGTTGGCATAACGTTTTCTAGTACCTCCAAGTACTCGGATGCATAAAATTTCTTTTGCTCCACTGTTATCAGTTACTTTTAGTCGAGTTTCTTGCTGAATCATTGAGATTGCTCCTTTACCGGCTTGGTTTTCTTGATCTCTTCAACTTTTATGCTCTGTAAAGCTTCTTCCCTTAATCTTGGAGTTTCTATAATCTTAGCTAGTTTAAAGTGTTTTTTAGCACTAATTGGCCGACATTCTATAATTTCTACTTTGTCTCCTACCAGTGCTTTATTATGCTCGTCATGGGCCATGAATTTAGTTGTTTCTGTATATTGTTTGCGGTACAGTGGGTGCGTCTTTCGTCTTTCCACTTTAACGACAATTGTTTTATTTGCAGAGTTTGAGCTGACAGTACCAATAATAGTTTTAGGCATTAGATTTTCTCCTTAATAAGCTGCTCGCCTAGTACAGTTAAAACTCGTGCTAAGTCCTTACGTTTATGTTTAACCAATCTGACATTTTGACTTTCTCCGGTTACTTTATTTCTCTTTAATTCAACAATTTCGTCTCTAAGTTTAGAGCTTTCTTTGGTTAACTCAGTTGTGGTTAATTTGCGAATATCTGCTATTTTCATTGTTTTATGCCTCATCCCTGACCAGAAACTTAGTTTTAACAGGTAGTTTATGGGCTGCTAATCTCATAGCTTCTCTAGCTGTTGCCTCATTGACTCCTTGCATTTCAAATAGTATAGTTCCCGGCTTAACTTTAGCTACAAAAAATTCAGGACTTCCTTTTCCACTACCCATTTTAACGTCTAAGGGTTTTTTAGTAACAGGTATGTGGGGGAAAATTCTAATCCAAATTTTACCACCGCGCTTAATATATCTTGTCATGGCTTGTCGTGATGCCTCTATTTGTCTAGAAGTGATCCGTTCGTGACCCTGAGCTTGGAGGGCAAAATCGCCATAAGCAATATAATCACCAGATGTTGCTACGCCTCTAATGCGACCTTTGCGTACTTTACGATATTTAGTCCTTGATGGCATCAACATTTTAAACTACCTCGCCTTTATATATCCAGACCTTAACCCCGATAATTCCAGCAGCAGTCTTTGCAGGAATAAAGGCATAATCTATGTCTGCTCTTAGTGTGTGCAACGGAACAGAGCCAGCAACTTCTTTTTCTCGACGGCTCATTTCAGCTCCGTTTAAACGGCCCGAAACTTGAATTCTAATTCCTTTAGCTCCGGCTCGCATGGTAGCTGCGCTAGCTGATTTAATAGCTCTCCTAAAACTCATCCTTCTCTCTAGTTGATGAGCAATATTTTCTGCCACTAATTTAGCATAAAGTTCCGGTTTTTTAATTTCTTCAATATTAACTCTTGTAGGGGTATTATATATTTTTTCAATTGAGTCTTTAAGTTCAAGAGCTCCGGTTCCGCCTCTTCCAATCACTACTCCTGCTTTAGCTGTATTAATGGTAATGGTAACTAAATTAGGAGTACGGCTTATTTCCACTCTATTAATAGCTGCTCTACTACCTAGTTTATTTTGAATTAATTTTCTGACTTTTAAATCGTCGGACAAATAGTTGGCGTAGTTTTGTTTGCTAACAAACCATCGACTAGACCACTCTTTATTAACCTGAAGACGCATGCTAATTGGATTTACTTTCTGGCCCATTATGCCTTCTCCTTGTTTTTAATAGCCGCTTTTGTAACTGGTTCTGATGGTTGAGTTTTTTTTGTTTCATTTTTAGTCTTCGATGGTTGATTGCTTTTCTTAGCTGGCCTTAATTCACCGTCAACTATGACTTTAATGTGTGAACTTTTTTTCTGGTATGGCATGGCCACTCCTCTCGAGGCTGGTCGGTATCGTTTTGTTCTTGGACCTGGAGTTACGCTAATTTCGACTATTCTTAATGTCGCTGGTTTATACCCATGATTATAGTCTGCATTAGCACTAGCACTTTGGATGACTTTTTTAACAGCCATTGCGCTTCTTCTAGGAGTGTGTTCTAAAATTATTAAAGCATCGTTAACACTACGTCCACGTACTAAGTCTGCAACAACTGCAACTTTTCTTGGACTTTGCCTTACTCCTTTGGCGATTGCTTGGACTGGCATATTCTACGCTCCTGACCTTTTAGCTAATTTTCCACCGTGTGAACGAAATTTTCTAGTCGGACTAAATTCGCCCAATTTATGCCCAACTATATTCTCTGTAATAAACACAGGTACGTGAACTTTTCCATTATGGACTGCAAAAGTATGACCAACAAAATCTGGAGATATAGTACTTGATCGAGCCCATGTTTTAATAATAGTACGATCATCGGCCCCTAGGGCTTTGACTTTTTTAGTTAACTTAAAGTCTATGTATGGACCTTTTTTTAGTGATCTACTCATTTTCTTTTATCTCCTTTTCCCTGCATGACGACTTCTGACTATATACTTATCAGTAGATTTATTACGCCTTGTTTTGTATCCTAGAGTTTTCTGGCCCCATGGAGTGCGGGGTGCTTTAGCCATCCTGTGTCTTCCTCCATCTCCACCACCATGAGGGTGATCTACGGCATTCATTACTACTCCCCGTACTGAAGGTCTGATCCCTTTATGTCGATTTCTTCCGGCTTTGCCAATAGATACATTCTGATGCTGTTCGTTTCCAATAACTCCCAGACTGGCACTACATTCAATTCTAACAGCTCGTATTTCGCCACTCGGTAGCTTAATTTGTCCATATTCTTCATCTTTAGATACTAGCTGGGCCGAAGTGCCAGCACTACGTACTAATTGAGCTCCTTTACCTGGTTTGAGCTCAATTGCGTGAATAACTGATCCTATTGGAATGTCTTTGATTAGCAATCTATTACCGGTTTCTATAGGTACATCTTGACCGCTCTTAATAGTTTGACCTTGAGTCATTCCGTCGGCAGCAATGATGTATCGATATTCATCATGTTGATCTTTCAATCGAGCTATTCTGGCAGTTCGGTTAGGATCGTATTCTATGTGTTCTATTCTTCCACTGTAATCAATAGGCAAGGAATAGCTGATAATTCGATACTTTCTTTTCGCGCCTCCTCCTTTATGTCGAGTTGTTATCCGGCCTTGATTATTCCTGCCTTGATTTTTGTTTAATTTAATAGTCAACGATTTAACAGATTTTTTGCTAGTAACGCTAGATGTGTCTTGACTCATCATTCCGCGTCGGCCGTTTGTAGTTGGTCTATAAGTAGTTAAAGCCATTATGATTCTTCCTTCTCAGTTTTTTTCAATCTACCTATTCTTCTTTTGGGTTTATTCTCTTTTTCTTGTTTTTTTTCTATTTCTTGTTGAATCTTCTCAGTTTTTTTCTCTTCTTCTTCTATGGCGTTAAAGAATGGCAAAGATGATCCTTCAGCTAATGTTACATATGCTTTCTTGATGTCGTTGTCTTTACCCTGAGATACTCTGCGTCCTTTTTTTGATATATTTCTCTTATTTTTGCCTGTTATGTTAGCTATATTAATTTTTGTAACTATTACCTTGAATTGACTTTCAATTGCCTTTTTGATGGTTACTTTATTGATAGATTTTGGAACTTCAACTACATAAACTCGACTATTACTTAAGCCATAAGTTTTTTCGCTTAATCGTGGTTGTAAATAGATGCTTTTATAGTGGCTGCTGTCCATTGTTTTATAATCCCTGCTTGTTAGCTTTGTTTGGTCCAAGCCACTGATTAATTATTTCTAAGGCTGGTTTACTAATTACTAGATTATCGGCATCTAAAATCCTGGCTACGTTTAGGTAGTTTGCCTGTATTAATTTGACATTCGGAATATTTCTAGATGCTAAACTCATTTCTTGGCTAATATTATCAGTTACTACTAAAACATAACCGCTACAATCTAATTTATTAATCAGTTTCAAAAATTCTGATGTTTTACTAGATTTTATCGATAACTCTTCAATGATCCTTATCCTATTTTCTTGATTAATTGTCGATAAGGCCTGACAGATTGCTTTCCTTTTAGATTTAATGTTAATCTTTTTTGTATAATTTTCATTACCGGTTGGTCCAAAAATAATTCCTCCACCTCTCCAGATTGGTGATCTACGTGATCCCACTCTTGCTCGACCAGTACCTTTTTGTTTCCAGGGTTTTTTGCCGCCCCCTCTTACTAATCCTCTGGTTTTAGTGTTAGCGAGATTGTTACGACCGTTGGCTAAATAAGCATCATATGCTTGATGTAATAAACTTTGGTTTATATCCTTAATATTAAAGATATCTTTATTAAGAATAACGTTTTTAGTCGATTTGGTTCCAGTTTTGGTATAGGTTAGAGTAGCCATTAATTAGCTCCTCTTATTAAAACAATACCTTTTTTAGGTCCAGGTACTGATCCTATTAAGCCAATAGTATTTGAATTGTTGTCTACTATGGCTACTTTGAGATTATGAGCAGTTACTTGTTCGTGTCCCATTCTGCCAGCCATTTTCTTTCCCTTTAGAATGTGCTGTGGATACATTGAACCAATAGATCCTACTCGTCGATAACTACGGCCTCCATGGGTTTTACGACCGCGGTGAAAGTTATGTCGCTTTATCGTACCAGCCCATCCTTTACCTTTGCTTGTGCCAGTTACAGTAACATTTTCTCCGACATTAAAAACGTCGGCTTTTAATTGATCGCCGACGTTAGTTTCTTGAATGTCTTCATTCTTTAGTCTAAATTCTTTAATAATTGCAGGGGTAGCTTTACTGTCTTTGAGCATGCCTTGCATTGGTTTATTTATTTTCTTTGCTTTTCCGTAGCCGATAATAGTACTGATGTAACCATCTTTTTCAATACTTCTATGCCCTATAACAACATTCTCATTAATATCTAATAAAGTTACCGGTTGGACTGTACCGTCTTCGGTAATTATAGATGTCATGCCTATTTTTCTGCTAATTAGGGCTTTCATAGTGTAATTATTTATTCTTTAGTGCTTAATTATTTAGGTTATTATTTCTTCTCTACACTAAAATTCTTGGTGGCTACGTGGTTTCTATATCTATTTGTAAGCTATAGACCTTCGTTACGCACCAAGTTAGTCTATGTAAAAATACCATAATAGAGTAACAATTATAATAATATCTGTCAATGTGTTGAAAAAACTACTGCAATTTATGTTACATTTTTATTTCAACATCGCACCCAGCTGGTAGTGATAGATTCATCAAACTGTCTATTGTTTTAGGTGTTGGTTCGAATACGTCTATTAAACGTTTATGGATACGCATTTCAAATTGTTCCCTACTTTTTTTATAAACATGAGGGCTTTTGATAACTGTAAAAGTCGATTTTCTGGTAGGTAGCGGGATTGGGCCTGCCAAGCTTGCCCCAGTCCGTAGAGCTGTATCTATTATTTGTTTAGCCGCTTGATCTATGACTTTATGATCATATGCTTTTAATCTGATACGTATTCTTTGCTTATTATCCACTTTTACTTCTGTCATATGTATCCTATTTAGGAACTCCTACGATTTATTCTTACTTAAAGTTAACATTTCTTATCTTATTTTCAAATATTTTCTTATTTACCGTTATGTTGGGCTAAGCCTAGTGAAGTTACTCCTATAGCTAAAATTGTAGATAGTCTGGATATCATGTGTAGGAGTATTTCCCCAGAAGCTAGTAGTAAAACTATTTTGCCTATTCTTTTATTAAGATTAACTTCTGAAGTGTTGTTTTTCTCTACCTTAGTCATTTTATGTTACTTTATTATTTTAGTAACTACTCCAGCCCCTACTGTTCTACCACCTTCACGAATTGCAAATCGTAAACCTTGATCCATGGCAATTGGAGCTAGCAATTTAACTGTAAATGTTATTGTGTCGCCTGGCATTACCATTTCTTTGTCTGCAGGTAATTCTACTTCACCTGTTACGTCTGTTGTTCTGAAATAAAATTGTGGTTTGTATCCTTTGAAGAAAGGAGTATGTCTTCCGCCTTCTTCTTTTGTTAGGATATAGACTTCGCTTTCAAATTCTGTATGAGGTGTAATTGTTCCCGGTTTTGCTAACACTTGTCCGCGTTCAATATCGTCTCGTTCTATGCCTCGAAGTAGAATACCGGCGTTATCTCCTGCCTGTCCTTGATCTAATTGTTTTTTAAATGCTTCAATTCCAGTGACTACAGTTTTACGGGTATCTTTGATTCCGACTATTTCTACTTCTTCGTTCATTTTAACAACGCCTGTTTCGATACGTCCAGTAGCTACCGTTCCTCTACCTTTTATCGAAAAAACATCTTCTATAGGCATTAAGAATGGTTTGTCTAAGTCTCGTACTGGCTCTGGAATATATTCATCCATAGCTTTAACCAATTCCATAATTGCGTCTTCGTTTGTTGCGTCTCCTTCTAGGGCTTTAGTGGCGGACCCCCTAATGATTGGACAATCTCGATCGTAATCGTATTTTGCCAATAAGTCTCTTATTTCTTCTTCTACTAAATCTACCAATTCTGGATCAGCTAAATCCATTTTATTCATAAATACCAGGATGCTAGGAACTCCTACTTGTCTGGCCAAAACTACATGTTCTCTAGTTTGTGGCATAGGTCCATCTGCAGCACTAACTACTAATATTGCTCCATCAATTTGCGCTGCTCCAGTGATCATATTTTTGACGTAGTCTGCGTGGCCAGGCATATCAACGTGGGCATAATGCCTTTTTTCTGTTTCGTATTCTTGATGGGAAGTGGCTATGGTAATTCCCCGCTGTCTTTCTTCAGGTGCTTTATCGATTTGATCGTAGGCTACCGCTTTATTGACATCACTTGGGAGTTTTTTTGCCAATACTGCTGTTATTGCTGCGGTTAGGGTTGTTTTTCCATGGTCAACGTGTCCCATTGTTCCGACGTTGACATGTGGCTTAGTACGGTCAAATGTAGCCATTTTAATTTTC
>JAJZWH010000039.1 GCA_021846765.1 bacterium
TTAATATCCAGTGGGAAGATCGCGAAATTATTGCAAGCAGAATTACAACCATCTGGTTCCGTCATTTCAAAGAATTGTCAGATCAAGCCAAATACATAGGCGGTCTTTTTGCTGACCTTGATCTGCCCGACGATCACATTGTCTCAAAAAATATAACGGTTCGTAAATTATGGAATGAGCTAAATTATATTGTGATGTATGCTATTCATGAGATGGAAATCAAAAGCTAGTCAAAACTATACCTGTTCGATGTATCACGTGTATACGGTTAGTATGGATCATTTGAGTATCGTCCATAACAACTAGTTCATTAAGGTCACGAAATAGGACGCATTGAGGTTTTCGTGAGTGACAATCTCGCGGTGATTATAAGGATCTACACCTTTCTCGTCGGTCCATATAGCTTTAATGGTGTCGCCCCTTACGCTTATTTCAGCAGGCATCCTGCCAACTTCACCGCTTTCCTTCCATTTCTCTACTTTAGGTTTAAACTTTACATTAGTTTCTTGTTCCATAACCTGTCTACTCGACTTATGTCAGCCTCCCATTAAAATGAACACACTGTCTACTTATAGCCAGTACAATCAGACTAATATATAAGGGGGATAAATTATGCCTGTTGGTATACACATCGATCCGTTAATTAAAGCGGAGATTATTACTAAGATAGAAAATAAACTTTAGTTGGTTATTATTTTTTAGAATTAGCTGCCTTAAGCGCATCGTGATAACGTTTCATATGCATATCCAAATGAGCTTTAATTTCTCTTTTAGAAGCATGGATATGTAGTGCTGTAATTCCTGAGGTAAACAAAGAAAAAGAAGCACCTACTAGAGGCACAATTAACACTCCTATCAAAGCCATTATAATATAGCCAGCATGATTAATGGGCGAAACATCACAGCCAACAGTTACTGCCGTCATTTCTGCACAATACAAACCATGCCAAATTGGTATTTTTTCATATTTTGAATACTCTAAACCCAAAATCACATCAAGCACAACAGTTACTGCAATAGTATAAAGAGCTACCCGATGTTGCTTAATCTTCTCAGTTAAGGTAACGTTTTTCTGCTTATTGACAGTCAGAGTTTCGTCTTCACTTAGGTCCATGATTAATCTTTATTAAGTTCTTGCCTAATAAATATATTATAAACATTAATTTTAGCTTAAAAAAACTGTTAACGGCGAAATAATTCAGTGGTGGAGTATTAGAATAATCGCCCTTTCTTATCATCTGGGTTGGATTGGCTTACTAGGACCTTTGACCATCACCTTTCTAATAGTCAAAGTATCAGGTATACCGCTATTAGAAAAAACATTCAGCCAATGTCCAATATCAACAATATAAGGCTCGTACTAGCTAACCAATACCCCTGCCCAGCAAACATACCGACTAAATATAGCTATTTAATATTTCTAAATTTAATTGCCATTAAGATAATTAAATGCTATAATTTATTTATAAAGTCTGGAGAAGTTATGTTACAAGATGCCAAAGATACCCTTATTAGATGGAACAATTCAACTTCTGAACGTAATAAGCTTCAACACTCATATTTAGTGATCACTATTATAGTTATACTAATATCTGGAATTATTAGTCTAATTAATGGACATCTAGGTCATCAATTAACCTATATTGCCTTAGCATCTATCAGTATTTTTATAATAAATGCCCTAGTCTGGAATCTCTTGAGTTCAATAATTATAGCTAAAATACCTAAAAGAATTAAACGTAAATAATCTATTTCATCAGCAAAAAGACAATCCGTATTTAACAATTAAGTAAAAATTCTCTATAATAATATTGTTTATGGATAATAAATATCGAAGAAGCATTGATGGAATTAGCCGGCCTATACTACCTAGCGCTAACGGCCACAATAGAGAAAAAATCGATTTAAGTATTAGGGATAAATTAAAACAGCAAAATAATTTTGATCAAAAGTCAGATAATTATAGCAATATATCAGCTAATTCTTATAACCTAAATTCAATGAGGAATAATAATCAACCCGTCAATAGGGCTAATTCACTGCTTAATAAAACCTTGACCACTAATTCAGGTGCTCTTAAAAATAATCAACCAACCAAAAAACTTAAGAATAAGTGGTCTAGGAAACGCAAAGTCCTGACATCTATATTGGTAGTAATAGTCGTTTTGTTAGGAGCTGGTACATGGTTTGGTTCAGGAATTATTGGCAACCTCGATAAAGTCCTCCATGGCAATGTTTTTAGTGATGTTCAAGCTCTGTTTAGCACTACTCGACTAAAAGGAGAAAGCCAAGGAAGAGTCAATATACTATTGGCCGGACATCAAGGCAAAAATAGCAATGAGGGTAATTTAACTGACTCTATTATGGTGGTTAGTTTAGATACTAGAAAAAACACTGCCTTTACTTTCAGTATACCTCGGGATTTATGGGTAAAAATACCAGGTATGGGTAGTCAAAAAATAAATGTCGCAAACGATAATTCAAGCTTTAATCAACCAGGTTATTTTAAGGGTGGAATGGGCCAGCTCCAACAAATAGTAGAACAAGATTTTCATATTCCAATTGATTATTATGCCTTGATTGACTATACGGCATTTAAGGATGCAGTTAATGCTGTTGGTGGGATAAATATTGACATACAAAGTCCAGATCCAAGGGGCCTTTATGATCCAAACGTCGCAAAGGCTGATGGTGGACCAGTAAGGCTGCCTAACGGACCAGTTCATTTAAACGGTAGCCAAGCTTTAGCTTTAGCTTTAGCTAGAGGCGACTCTCCTTACGCCTATGGGTTTCCGCTGAGCGATATTAACAGAACCCAACACCAACGACAAATGCTGATAGCTCTAGAACAAAAAGCATTAAGTGTTGGCGTGTTAGAAAACCCGCTTACCATTACTCACTTAGTTGATGCAATAGGCAATAATGTCCAAACTAATTTAAGCTTAGCTGACGTTATAGAATTAGCCCATTTAGTTAAAAAAGTTAACCTGAATAACATTAAGTCATACGGCTTAACCTACGGCGGAAACGGACCATCATCCCTTTTGACGACCGATTATATTGATCATCAAGACGCTTTGATACCTAGAGCTGGATTATATAATTACAGTCAAATTCAAGCTTATTACCAACAGATAACCGCAGCTAACTAAAATCATATCTTATTTAATAGTCTACTAAATATAATTAGCTTCAACGTGATGCTTGTTAATGCCATTGGTTAAATTAGTAAAACCCAAAGACTGTAAGTGAGAAAGCGCCATATTGGCCCTCTGGCCGCTTTTACAGTAAAGAATAATTGGTGTATCTTTATCTATATTTTCTAGATTAGAACTATTATCTAGTTTACTTAATGGAATATTGATCGCTCCTTTAACGTGACTCAACTTAAACTCTAATGGCTCACAAACATCTATAATTAATTTATCCATTTAATATTCTCCTTATAAAATTCATTATTTAATTTATGGTTTAACCAAAGATAGTTTGTAGTTTAGCCACATCATAACCTACAATCTTAGTCATTTGATCGTCTTCTTCAACTGTGGTAAACGGAACACCCATTTGCTTACTCAATTGAACCATTTGTTGCGCGGCTATAGGATTACGATCAACTAAATATTCCGTATAGTCAATATTGTTTTCTTTAAACCATCTTTTTAGCATCACACAATAGGGACACGTTGAAGTACTATACACTGTTACTTTTTTCATCATATTTTCTCCTTATTTTTTAAACAATTAGAACAAGTGCCTTGAATAATTAATTGACCATCAATCTGGCAATCATCAATAAGTTGCTGCAATGAATTAAACATATTTAGTGGAATTTTAATATCTTTTAATCGATCGCAGGAACTGCACAAAAAGTGATCATGCAAACTTAAATTAGCATCTAAACGTATCCTATTATCTTTGGTGTTAGGACCAAGAGCCAGTTCTCGTCTATCGACCATTCTCGAAGTAATTCGATGTATGGTGGTAGGACTCAATTTCGGATATTTAACCCGTAACCCTTGAAGTATATCTGAGTTACTGCCGTGACCAATCTGCTTAATGTAATCTTTAACACTTAGGGTATACTTAGTTAATCGTTGATTATTCATATTCCTATTGTAAATGATTTACATTAGGAAATCAAAGGTTTATTATTTTAGGAATTATTATCCGAAGCAATGTATAATAGCAATAAGGTAAAAACAACCAACAAGGACTATTAATGGAACATCTTATTATTTCAGAAGTTAGTCGGCATGGATATTTAGCTATATTTTTATTAATGATATTAGAATCGGCTTGCATCCCTATACCTAGCGAAGTCATAATGATGCTTGGAGGAGCCTTAGCTGCTGGAGTTACCATAGCCGGCACAACGACTCATTTTAATGTATTTTATGTGGCTTTAATCGGATCAATAGGAAATCTTATTGGAGCATTACTAGCTTATTGGGTAGGCAGAACCGGTGGAAGAACTTTAGTAGAAAGATGGGGTAAGTATGTATTAATCCGTCATAAAGACTTAGATAAAGCTGAAGCATTCTTTGCTAAAAAAGGAGAATGGGCGGTATTAATAGGACGAATTTTACCAGTTATTCGTACTTTCATTAGTTTTCCTGCGGGTATCGCTGAGATGCCAATCGCTAAATTTGCCGCATTCACTTTTATAGGTAGTATACCTTGGACTTTTGCCCTAGCTTATGGCGGTAAAGCCCTGGCCAGTAATTGGCAGAATGTTTCTAATTACTCTACTCCAGTAAGTATTATCTTTGCTCTAATTTTAGTCGTCTTAATAGTTTGGTGGTACTTAGCACGTCGCCAAACACTACTTGCTGATCAGAAAAAGTAGAGTATTAACTGAATTCGAAAAAGATCTACGACTTAAAATAACTAATTTAAATTTTAGATATTGAACTCTAGTCTTATATCGCTTAAAAATCTTGAGATAAAATCAGTGCACTAGCGGGCGGAATCGTTAATCTTCCTGCACCGTTTTCAACAATCAAGCCATCTATTATGATATTTTTAAAATCCTTTGAATAACCCTCCCACGTACTATTAAATCTAACTTTCCAGGAACCATTTCTAGGAAAACCTAATTCATATGAATCAAATTGGCGATTACTAAAATTAATAATTACCATAGTATCGTCTAGCGGTCCACCTTCTTGCCAACGATGATAGGCAATAACTTTATTAGTTTCATCGATATGGGTTAAATTAATATTTGGACCAATTAATCCAGCGGTTAGGTTATGAGAATTTTTTCTCAAAGCTATTAAATGTTTATAAGCATCAATAATTCCAAAAAACCGTACAGCTCTATTCCAATCTAGGCCTTGCCAATCATTAAACTCGCCTACTTGCATAAACTCTTGACCTTGAAAAATCATCGGTATGCCAGGCGTAGTCAATAAAATAGTTGCCGCAATCAATGATTGCTGACGGGCAAATAAGTTATCTGCACATTTAGGTGAAATAACTTCATTTAATCTTGCTGATCCATTAGCAGCACTATCATGAGAGTCGGTATATATAACCCTAGATAGCCATTGATTGTTGTAACGACGACTCAACTCACCACATATGCCAGCAATATCAATAGCCTCGGGATCATTAGTCTTAAGAGCCTCACGCAACACGCCAGGAAAATTAAGTTCCCACTGAGAAATAAATCCTGCTCCACCCTCTCTAATAGGCTTAACTATATAGTCATTGTCTGCAACATCTTCGGCTATCGTTAATAATGAAGGTTTAATTTTCCTAGCAATTGAATTAATTTGCTGTAACAACTGCCATCCTTCAGGTAAATCATGAGCTGGATCATTATTAGAGCCCTTAACATTACGTATATAGATTGTTGAATCAACTCTCAAGCCATCAACCCGACAGTCATGAACCCACATCGCCACATTATCTAGTATATATTGCTGAACTTCTGGCCTACCAAAATCTGGTCTAGTGTTGCCCCACGGTGTTTCTGCTCGCCAATCATTATAGAAATAGATTCCGCCCATATTATCTTCATGCCAGCCATCAAAATTCCATAAATCTAAATTAGTATCTGGTCCAAAATGATTATAGACAACATCTAGAATAACCCCGATACCCTTAGAATGGGCCGCTCTAATAAATCTTAAAAAATTATAGCGTCCACCGTACAGCGTCTCGACAGCAAAAATATAATCTATAGCATAACCCCAACCACGATCCATTAACATGCTACTAACCGGCATTATCTCTATCATATTTATCCCGAGTTCCGCTAAATAATCTAACTTATCAATTAAGTCTATAAATGTACCATTGATAGATGGATCTAAACGATTAAAAGTACCGACGTGTAATTCATATATGATCTGTTGTTCTATCGGTATAGGTTGAAAATTATCATCTCCCCAATCAAAGTTATTGCCAGTAATTACCGAATTGCCAGCTGATGTAGTAATGTGCAACGACCTAGGATCGTTACGTATATATTTATCGCTACCATTATATATGACAAACTTATATTCTTGACCAGGAATAGCGCCTTTATAAAAGCCAGACCAATATCCATCTTTTTCGTTCTTTAATTTAAACTCTTGCCAATTATTAAAAGATCCTATGACTGCTACAGATTTAGCAAATGGAGCCCAGACCCTGAAAGAAACTCCAGAGCTGTTAACAATTGCTCCCACATTTTTCTTTGTTTTTATCTGCACGTTTTATATTATGCTTAAGCTTTAGTAAATAGGCAATGCTTAAACATTAGCCTAAGCTTTAGATAAAACACCGCTTGCTCGCAATTGACTAATTAAATAGAAAGATCCGGTAACTAGAATAATTTTATTCTTTTCTTTTAGGGCCAATTTGAATGCAGACTGTAAATCATTTATTGACTTTACGTTAATCGAACCTTGGTTAACCAATTCTTTAGACAAAAGATCAGGATTTGCGGCTTTAGTTGGTAGATCTATCGTTGTTTTAAAGGCTGTGATTATAATTAGCTCAGCAATTTGATTAATAATTTTGCTAATATCTTGACGATCTTTATCTTTTTTCATACCTAATATTATCGTTACTTTTTGCTGAGGATATTTTTCTTTAATACCATCAACTATAGCTTGCAGTTTTTGTTTATTGTGAGCAGCATCCATAATAATTATCTTATTACCTAGTCTAATGGTTTCCATTCTAGCTGGAATATATGTTTTGCAAGAAATAGTAAGTTGGTCTTGATTTAATTCAGCTAAACCATCTCTTTCTCTTAAATAATCATATGCCCGTTTAGCGACTGACCAATTCAACTTTTGAAACTTTGGTAAATCTTTTATAAGTTGTATATTTTGATTCCAATCGTTTACGATAATTAATTTAGCATTGCATTCATTCACTCTTTTTTTAATTACAGTTAAAATTTCCTTGGATTGTTTTAACACTATAGCCTGATTGTTATGATGAATAATACCTGCTTTTTGTTCAGCTATTTGTACTAGACTATGCCCTAAAATATTCATATGATCATACCCAATAGCGGTAATCACGCAAACCTTATCTTCTATTCTGGCTATATTAGTGGCATCATATTTACCACCAATGCCCGTCTCAATAACTGCATAATCAACATTGTTACGATCAAAAACCCAAAAACCAAATGCATATAATATTTCAAAATACGTCGCTACAAGTTTTTGGGTTTCAATTATTGATAAAAATTCTATAAGCAACAAATAAAACTCTTTGGGAGTTAAGTATTTACCATCGATTTGTATTCGTTCAGTTATCCTATCTACATGAGGCGAGATTAGTTGCCCGACCTTTTTGTTGGATTGGGCTAATAAACTACTCAAATAATAAGTAGTTGATGTCTTACCGCTCGTACCGGCTATATGAATAATTTTTAATTTATCCTGAGGATTATCAATAACATTCATAATGCGAGCAGTCCGAATAAGCACCTGCTCTTCCCCTGGCAATTGCTTAACTAGAGGAAGGTAAGCCCTTAATTTATCGTCTATAAGATTTAAATATTTATTGTCCAATTGGTATTATTTATCTCCCTTGGTAAGATAGTATACGGTATGTATTAAATAATAGATGCCTAGCCTCCTTAGCTCAGCGGATTAGAGCGTCTGTCTTCGGAACAGAAGGTCGCAGGTTCGAATCCTGCAGGGGGCACCATTTGTGCCACTCTTGGAATCTAGGACTACCTACTTGCTGCAGAAACTCAAATATATCGTAGACAATCCTGACTTGTAGAATAGGTTAAGTAAACTAACTTAAATACAAGAAGGAGAAGATAAACATGTCTAACCGCATCGGGTCATCTACGACCTATACATCAATTCTACCAACTGGTAACAAATTAAGAAGTGTAAATTTAAGCAGGCAGACTAAACACCGACTGAGGGTTATTGAATATTACCTAAACTGTCATAATAATATATAACTTGCAGACACTTTGGTATCTGTAGGAGTTACTTCTACAGATGATACAAACGGTTTAATCCTAGAGACAGAAGTTCGCATGAGAGCATGAGCTGTAAACTTAGCCAAGAACAAATCCAAAAGAATATAAATTCGCTCAAAGCATAACAGACTAAAACATACTTTTAGCTCTTACCTCCTTTATTTGGTTACTATATGGAATAAAGACTACCGATAAGCCTATTATCGCGTCTGGTGCATTATGGTCAACTACACAAATTTTAGTAGTCATAGGAATTCTAGTTCGTTAATAACCAAAACTGTCCGAATTTCGTTTAAACAAGTGTACCACGCCTATGCTTAGGCGTACTTCTTATTGACTTGACATAGTCATACAATATTCATACAATAATAATCAGGAGCTAGATTATGACAGTTAAAACATTTAACGTTTCATTCCCAGAAGAATTAGCAGATCTTGTTGACGAAAAGGCTAAACAACAATTCGGCAGTCGTAGTGATTTATTGCGCTATGCAGCAGTTAAGTACTTACGTGAAGAACAGGAATTTGAGGAAATAATACAATATGGCAAAAAACTCGGCAAGAAAGCTGGCTACCAATCGGAGAAAGCAGTGGCAACAACTATTACAAACCAACGTCGTACCTACCGCAACCGATTATCATAAGCTTTATAGGATTGTTCTTGATACGAATATTTGGTACAGCGCAATTCTTTATGGAGGTAGTCCAGAAAATGTTATTAGGATAGCATTAAATAATTGTCAACTAATTACATCGATATATATAATCAATGAAATAAAAACCAATCTGAAGATGGGCGCAAAAGCCCCTTATAGATGGCTTAACTTATTAGAAAAACATTTAATTAGG
>JAJZWH010000040.1 GCA_021846765.1 bacterium
AATATGGCGGGTCGTAGTGCAAGATATCTGGAACTATTTTGCAGCAACTGCCTTATGTAGTATAGAAGATACTAATGTCTGGTAAGGCATGCCCTCTTCTACGGCCTTTGCCTTTATCCTATATAGGTCTTGTTCGCTCAGGCGTATATTAATGTTCCTGGTCTTACTAAGAGTAGCTTTAGCAGCAAGCTTAGCCTTTTCTATCTCTTTTTTCATATCTTCGGCCTCAACATACCCACCATTTTCAATAGCCTCAAGCTCTTCTCTCTCTTCTTGGTCAAGGTCTTGCGGGTTAAAGTATTTCATAAGATTACTCCTTTTCCTTTAAAAACTTATTAGTATATTTGCGACTTGGGTAAATTGTCTTTAGAAATATTTTTTCATTATCTTCAATAAAGGGTATGCAATAAATGTAATCATCAAAGTCAATAATATATATTTTTTGATTAGGATATTTCTGTTTATTGGGGTGCTCTATAACGGCCAATATATGCCCTTCATTAATATTATTGACTACCTCTTCGAACCCAATCCCTCGGCTAGACCTTAGTAATGTACTTTTTTGCCTATCCCAATCGAAGGGTTTCATAAGTTAATGTTATTACATATTGTATTGAATGTCAATAATATGCATAATACATGTTTCTATCATTTTCTACTAAAAACACCTCTAAATTAGAAGTGTTTAAATATAAGCATAATGGCGGGACATCGAGTCGAATTTTCGAAAACTAGACAGTGGCAATTAAGTACCTGAAATTAATTCGCATTGATCTTTAATCTCTTCAATATACCGTCATCAAAAGTTAGTATATCTGAGACCTTGTCACTGTTCTTTAACGCTAGTAGCCAGCAATCTTCGAACGATAAGGGTTTCTCTTTACTAAACAACTTTACGGTTGCTTCAAGAAGCTCTCTGTCAGGAATCGAGAATATATTATTAGAGAGTAAAGATTCGTATATTAGAACGACTTGTTTTTTGTTTAATTCGTATACAGACCTAAGGACATAGCCAAATTCTGCGAATATTACTCTATCTAGCAATATGCTATTTGGTTTAGCTTCTGTAATCATTGTTGTAGCTTTTTCAAATAGCTCTTCATTATCCTTAGTAAAGTAACGAACTAGAATAGAGCTGTCTATTGCTACTGCCATTTCAGTCCCTTTTTGTAAAAGTTAGACCTAGCATTTTTAATATCTTCATCTGTGGCTGGCTTAATACTACGTTCCTTGAGGTTGGCAGCTATAGAATCAGCCACATCCTTCATAGATGGGACTTTCTCGATTACTAAATAATTGTTTCCTGTCTTGAACTGAACCTTATCGTTAGCAGATATGCCCAACTTTTCTCTTGCTTCTTTTGGGATGGTAACTTGAAACTTACTAGTAATACTATATGATGTACTCATACTATTAATTATAGTAATACTGAGATATTTATCAATACTACTTTTTAGACACTGCTGAACATAATCTTACCGCAGTGCAAACATTTACCCGTTTTATATTTGTAACCAAAGAAACCCTCCTCAGCTCGCCATACAACATCATGCTTCACACCTACCTTACCACGACACCATTTGCGAGTATTTTTACTTGAGTAAAACTTAGTAATAGGCTCGCTATGATCATGTTTAAAATCACGCTTTAATATGCCACTGGCACGCCAACTATCTGAGTTTTCTTTAATTCTCATGGTTTTATTTTATCATTACCCTATAAATTGTAGTTTTTCGAACAGGAGTAACATCCGGTTTGGGGTAAATATCGAACAGGAGTAGAGTATGCTTGGCGGGCCGTAGTGGAAGACATCTGGAACTATTTCATCTCAGTTAGCGGCATAATTGACTATGAGTACCAATATGGGTAAATAGTGCCGTTTCATCATCTATCAAGTAGTATATTGCCTTATAGTCTCCAGTAATATCAATGCTATAGCTACCCTTATAGGGTGTATAAATAGCATGGTTGCGTAACTGACCGTTTAACGGGTCATCAGTAAACATTTCTATACGTTCAGCTATCTTCCGCTTAACCGTAGGAGGCAGCTTATCAGCCCTCTTTATAAAGCTCTTATGAAAAACAACGTTCATAATGACTTGAGAAAATCAGATATTTCCTTACTGCTAAGCAACACGTGAGATAAATTCTTGCCCCGCTTATAATCACAAACTGCCCGGGTAAGCTTTTTCTCTGTCTCAGGCTTTAAACGAGGTAAAGCCGACAGCGTAATAGAACGACTACGGACAAACTCTTTTAGATTAGCAATTACTATAGTACTCAGAGGCACGCCTAGTTAATCGGCAAGCTCTTGTGCGTCCTGTTTTAAAGACTTGCTTTTAACATTAAGAATTGTTTTATCTAGTGTATTTATATACCAAATTATATACATCGGTATATTACTAGTCGATAATTTTACAAAGAACAGTCCCTCTAAAGGGAGGGACTTAAACATAAGTATAATGGCGGGCCGTAGCTAGCCAGGTTTGGAACTATTTCACCCTAAATCAGCATGAGAGATTTGAGGCAGATGCTTAAAATCACCATCTAGGGTAAGTAACTTGCCCCCTAACTGCCTACTAGCAGCTGCGATCCAAATGTCATTGATAGACAAAGCGACCCCATGTTCTTTAGCCCAAGCAGCAAGCTCAGCATAGATGATGGATGTATCTTGGTTCGGGTACGCTAGCTCGAAAGATAACTTCTGAACTACGTGGG
This sequence comes from bacterium, assembly GCA_021846765.1. Taxonomy (GTDB): domain Bacteria; phylum Patescibacteriota; class Saccharimonadia; order Saccharimonadales; family UBA4665; genus JAJZWH01. The sequence goes on from JAJZWH010000040.1 coordinate 2,719, forward strand.
CATACTTAGCAAGGTTATCCGATTGGCGTGATCCATGCATAAAGCCAAAACGAATTTCAGCATCAGTAGCTAGAGGAATTATGTATTGATCAAACTCCTTGCTTGCCACAACTTTCAGTATAGCTTGATCTTCATCTAGAAAATGTGATAGCGCTGTAGTATCAAAAACTAAGGTCATGCTCGTCACTTTTTTGTTTAGCTTTAGATATAGCATCCATTTCGGCAATAGCCGTTTCTGCAGTAGCAATGTCGTTACTGCTAATGCGATGTTGGCGGAGTGTTTCCCGTATAAGTTGCAAGCGTTGTTCTGTAGTATTCGTGCCTGCAGCCTGTTGCAGAGCTCCCACGACAAGATTATTAAGACTCACACCCTTGCGAGATGCTATTTTAGTAAGTTGCCGCTTTGTGTGTAAATCAACACCACGGATGGTAAGCTGTAGACTTGAATCATTCATAATGCCTACATTTTACTACAGGCATTGTATGCGGGTCAATATATATTCACTTAGCGGGCCGTAGTGCAAGATATCTGGATCTATTACACGAAAAGTCTTGCTCTCAAAACCTCTAACCATAAAGCTGGTCATGAGTGCCAACTAACATAAGCACTATTTTATTTTTCCTAACCTTTAGGTAGTTAACTCGTAAATCTTCCGCCATGGTTAAGGAATATTGAAGATAGTATTTACCCTTTAGCTGGTGCACCCTAAGCTGTTTTTTTGTTTTGATTGATTACTAACATTTTTAAGGCCGCCATAACTTGTAGTTGTTGTGTACGGATTAGCTTAGCCCACATTTTATCGTAGTGCTTATGTGTTTGGACTTGCATGGCCTAGACTATTTAAGTGTCTCTCAAGCTCATCAAAGGTATTAAATGGCCCACTGAGGTTGCGATTAGCTTTAATGTCATCTTCTATTTTCTCAAGCTCTTTAGCAGTCTTTTTGTTGGGAATGAACTCTTCCTCAAAAATAACTCTTCGCTCAGCCACAACTTCTCTAAGCTTATTTTCGACGACAGTACTCAAGCTCAAGCCTAATTTCTGGGCAAGTTTCTGAGCTTGTTCTTTTACATCAGCATCTATCTTAACAGTTATAGGTATTTGACTCATACTTGCAAAGTAATACTTCTAATGTACTTTGTAAATATGTCATCTGGCGGGTCATAGCTTGCCAGGTTTGGAACTATTTCAGCTCTTGTACAACTGATCATGGTTGCCTACTGCTTCAAACAATACCCTGTCGCCACTAATTACTTTGAAATGTAATCGTAAATCACCACCGACACTAATTGATCGGTAACCATTCCATTTACCATAAAGAGCGTGGTTGCGCAGATCTTTGTGAAAAGGTTCATCAATGAATAGCTCAATTACATCAAGAGCTTTTTGGCGCTGTCTGGCATTGAGACGATCTTGAAACTGCCTATCAAAGCTTTTGCTGAAATCTATGTTCATTACATCAACGACTTGAGATGAGAAATCGCTTCATTTTTAGAATTTGTGTGCGTAATATTTCTGTCGTTTTTAATATCTTCCTCAGCTTCACGCATGATTTTCTCCAAGTATAGTGTCGGTTCCAGCACAGGGGTCAATGTTAATTGACCATCACGAATTGACTGCAAAGTTGCAGCCGTTATGAAAGCGCTTGCTGATAACCCTAGAGAAGCCGCAAAGTCAGTTATAATTTGCTTAGTAGCATGATCGGTTCTAATCGTCAGTGTCGTGTCACTCATGTGTTACATTGTACTGCAGATGACTGCAATGTGTCAATTTGGACTCTTATCCAACGCAAGATGATCATGAACGCTGTGTCGGTTTCCAACTTAAGATGATCATGAAGATGACATTTTATCTGGGTGTGTGGCAGCATAGGAATTATGACAATAACTATGAATACCACACATATACCAACTTTAAAGCAGATGGAGGATTTTGTTAATGGCTCTATTGCTATAAGCTTAACTTGCCCTAATCGCCAGGAAGCATACAGCTATATAGAGCAAACATTAGTTGCTCATAGCTACTCTAAATTAAAGAAGCCGAACAAAGGCATAGTGCGGTCTTACCTGGCTCAAGTTACTGGCTTTGGCCCAGCTCAATTAACCAGATTAATTAGACAACACGGGCATAGTGGGCACATAACCCCAGCTACTCGTACTCAGCCCACTTTTAAAGGTAAGTATCTGCCCGAAGACATTATTGAGTTAGCCCGGGTTGATGAAGCTCATGAGGATCTAAGTGGCCCGGCTATGGTTCAGATACTTCAGCGAGAATATGAAGTTTTTGGTAATGAAGCTTGCATACGTTTAAAAGACTTAAGTTCATCGCATTTATATAACCTACGGAAAACCAATCGCTACCAACGCCGACATATGAGTTTTACTAAAACCAAGTCAGCACCTGTGTCAATTGGTGAGCGGACTAAGCCAACTAATGATGGACGACCTGGATTCCTCAGGGTAGATAGTGTTCACCAGGGAGATAAAGATGGTGAAAAAGGCGTTTACCACATTAATCTGGTTGATGAAGTCACCCAGTGGGAAGTAGTAGTTTGTGTGGAGGGTATTAGCGAGCAATTCATGATCCCAGCCTTAGAGGCTGCCATGAATTTATTCCCATTTATGATGATTAATTTTCATGCCGACAATGGCTCTGAGTATATGAACCAGAAGGTAGCAGAATTACTCCAGCGCATGCTAGTGAAGCTAACCAAAAGTAGACCCTACCATAGCGGCGACAATGGACTAGTTGAAACCAAGAACGGCAGTATTATTCGTAAAGCTTTAGGCTGGATTCATATACCAAGGACACCGGATAATGTGACAGCTATTAACCACTGGTATGCAGCTTGGTTTGTGCCCTACCTTAATTTTCATAGGCCTTGTGGCTATAGAGTCACAGAAATTAGCTCTAAAGGAAAACGAATTCATAGATATCCCAAAGATGGCTATATGATGCCCTACGAGAAACTTAAATCACTGCCACATGCTGAGCAATATTTAAAACCAGGATTAAGCTTTGAACTACTAGATCTTCAGGCGTATGCTATGAGTGACACCCAATGGGCAGAGTCTATGCAAATAGAGAAAGCTGCCATGTGGGAGTCAATACAGCTTTAACAATTTAATCGCTGTCACTACCGACTTTCATGATCATTTAAGAATTGGAAAAGACTTTTGGCGGGCCCGACCGGATTTGAACCGGCGATCTCCTCCGTGACAGGGAGGCGTGATAGGCCTCTTCACTACGAGCCCAAATATATATAAATACAGGGGTTATGATAGCAAACAAATAATTTAAGTACAAATAGTCGTAATTATAATGGTGTAGCGTTTTAGTTAAAGTCAGAATACTGCTCCTGGTTTAGACTTAAAAAGTCCAGAACTTGCGCATTTAATTGCTACCTATAGGGCTCATACAGTAAAGAGGATACTGATTGTTCAATTATGATGTCTAGATCTGTTGTGGCTCAAACAATGAAGGCTGTCTGTCTTTGAGCTGTTGAGAAGCTAACTCAATTAAAACTTCTAACTCAGATGAATTATGGGCGCTGCCGATGTGTTCAATCCTGACTATCTTGCCATAGGCTGAGTAGGCTATTTGAACAGCTATAGCTCCACTCTTAGTTTTAACCTTTCTAATGAACGCCATGCATTTATATTACATGTTAGTGCGATAGATTCGATGAAGACTAATCTGTTAAAAACCTAAAATCTGGTAAAAGTGGTCAAGTCAGGTTCTATGTTGTATTTATCTCATACGTTTGGACTTTTTAATTCCCAAACGGTATCTTTAATTGGAAAATCAGGGGTTTATAATTTGATCTGCTTAGGAGTTGGTATCTGTTTTAAAATAACATCTAAGTATTTCTGCTGAGGATAATTTATAACGAGCAGGGGATTGCTTTAATTTAGATCGGAATAATAACTCGATATTTCGTTATATAAATATAAAGCCAAAAAGCTCTAGATAACAAGATGTTCTAATCTGTGGTGCGGGTGAGGAGAGTCGAACTCCTATCTTAGCCTTGGGAAGGCTACATAATGGCCGTTATACAACACCCGCTTAAATGGAGCCACCTGTCGGAATCGAACCGACGACCTACACGTTACGAATGTGTTGCTCTACCAACTGAGCTAAGGTGGCAATAATCTACCGCGGTCATTATAACAAAAGCTGTTACAATTAGTTTAGTTATATGACAACCAAGAAGTCTTATTTTCATGATCATTATGTCCTTTTTTTGTTAACTGTTAATGTATTTTTAGCTATATTTACGGCAATATTTGTATTTATTAGATTATCTTCAATCAACGGTAGTAGTTATATTGTTCAGTATAGGCCTACTTTAGGTGTTAGTGCTTTTAAGACCGGAAATATTACTGATATGATTAGTTTTGGTATTTTTGCTCTATTTATTATGATTATCGGTTTTTTTCTTAGCCTTAGAGTCTATTCTATAAATCGTCAATTATCAATTACTGTATTAAGTTTTGGAATTCTATTGCTTGTTCTGGATATTATAATTAGTAATGCACTAATCGTTCTCCATTAAATAATTATGACAGATATTGAAATTCCATACGAAAAAGATAGGCATGGTCATTATCGTTTTTTTGAGATATTGCCAGGAGCATTAAGTTGGACTATTTTATTTTTACCAGTAATACTGAGTTATATAAATATTACCCTTGCAGTTATCTTTATCCTGGCATATTTACTGATTTATTTTGTACGTTCTATTGGTTATAGCATCGGTTCTCTTAGAGGATATAGAACCATGAAGCAACATTTGAGTTTAAATTGGCGAGCACTGGTAGATGATGTAGAAAAAAGAGCTATAGGGCATGACGATGGAGTAAAGAGACCACAGTGGCATAAAGATAATATAGAAAGATTAAGCACTGGTTCAAACGAATATAGACCTTCTGAACTTATTCATGCGGTTATCATAGCGACCGTTAATGAAAATACTGAGGTTTTGGAGCCTACAATTAAATCAATTGTAAATGGTGAGCATGATAACAAAAAATTAATTTTAGTATTTGCTTATGAGGGAAGGGCGGGAGAAGAGACCGAAATTAGAGTAAATAACCTAATCGCAAAATATAAAGACAATTTTATGGATGCTTTTGCTGTTAAACATCCAGCCAATATACCTGATGAGGTAATTGGCAAAGGAGCTAATATTTCTTTTGCTGGTCGTCGTCTACAGGAATACTTAGAGAATAAAAAAATAGATCCAAAATTAGTTATAGTGACAACTCTTGATGCAGACAATCGTCCAGATAAACGTTATTTTTTAGCAGTTAATTATCTATTTTGTATAGTTCCTGATCCGATTCGAGCTTCATATCAACCGCTGCCTATGTTTACAAATAATATATGGGACGCACCGACTATGATGAGAGTTATAGCTACTGGAAATACATTGTTTTATATCGTAGGTACCACTAGGCCGCATCGTTCTCGTAATTTTTCAGCACATGCCCAATCGATGCGTGCCTTGATTGATATGAATTTCTGGAGTGTTAGGACTGTAGTTGAAGATGGGCATCATTTCTGGCGAAGTTATTTTCATTTTAATGGAGACTATCGAGTGTATCCAATCAGTATTCCTGTTTATCAAGATGCTGTATTAGCTGATGGTTATTTTAAAACTATGAAGGCTCAATTTATTCAATTAAGAAGATGGACTTATGGAGCTTCCGATGTTGCCTATGTAGCAGACAAAGGATTTTTTACTAAAAATGCGATACCAAAAAGCGACATATTATCAAAGCTACTCAATCTATTAGAAGGGCATGTTACTTGGGCGACTGGTATTATTATAGTTTTTGGAGCTGCCTTTATCCCACCGTTAATACATCCACAAAGTTTTGCCGCCAATGAATTACCTTTGATAGTTAGTCGTATCCAGAAGATTGGTTTAGTTGGTTTACTGGCTTCAGTTTACGTGTGTTTAGTGACCTTGCCACCTAGGCCATCAAGATATAAAAAACATCGTTCTATTTTAATGATAGTCCAGTGGATATTTGCTCCAGTAGCTGGGTTTTTATTTGGTTCGGTGGCTGCATTTAATTCTCAAACCAGGCTAATGTTTAAAAAATATTTAAGCAAGTTTGATGTAACTGAAAAGGCTGTAGTGATGAAGGGTGGAAATGTTATTAGTTCGGAAGCCGATCCAGACCATAGTTAATGGTTTAATGAAAGGCTTGGTAGTGTATACTTGCAGTCTTGTCGAATCTGTTAAGACAGACTTTGGTCGTGTCACTAATTAGGCTTGAATTAATTGTTCCATTTTCAATCTTACCAAGCAATAAACTGACTACAGTTCTAGTTATATGTCTTGCATCAGATATGGCACTGCTGCGATGTTTTAAGCTATCGTAGACGCTTAAATACAGTTTATCGGTAAGGAAAGGCTGTAATTGTCCTTTTTTATTGATAACAAGCCATAATTGCT
>JAJZWH010000041.1 GCA_021846765.1 bacterium
CCGTATATCAAAGTACGTGACCTTCTTGTATCGATAAAAGGTTTCGACCCCCATCAGATAACAGAGCAAGAAGCGATAGCAATATATCAGGATAAACTTAAAAAAGAAGCCCAAAAAAATATCAAAAACCTGGATAAAGGAATAAAAATACTTAATGGACCATACGGTCCATATATCACCAACGGTAAGATTAATATTAGAATTACCAAAGATCAAGACCCAAAAAAGATTACCCAAACCCAAGCCGAAGAATTATTAGCCAAAGCACCCAAGCATAAAAGAAGATATAAAACCAAAAAAAGTAAATGATTTTGAGAATAGTGAAAAAGGATTATATAGCATATATTTTACAACATGCACTATGCCAATAAGTCATTAATATGCTACAATAAAGTCATAAAGCAACTATTTTGACATATAATAGTTAGGGTGTTATAATAATATCAGTAGTAGGAACATAAGTTTACAAGAAAGTATAAATTATGCCAGCTCAGCATCCTGAAACAATATCAACTCAAAAATTAGTAAATAACGTACTAAAATCTATAGAACGAGAGCGAGAGCGAGAAATCATATCTCGACGCTTTGGTATATTTGAACGCAAAGAAACTCTAGAGCAAATTGGAGAGTTACTAGGAATAACCAGAGAACGGGTTAGACAACTAGAAAAAGCCGTTATAACCAAACTGCGCCAAGCAGGGGAGCAGCATAAACTATTAGGCATAGATGAATTTGAAAATAGAATTGTCAAATTGCTAAACGAATCTGGTAAAGTAGCCAGAATTAGTAATTTGGCCAATAAGTTAGTAGCAGATCCAAATAAAATAGAGCAGTCAAGAATAGCTTTTCTTTGTAGTTTATGCCCTCAATTAGTGCTTATAACAGAAGATGAAAACTTTTACGCATGCGTTAGCAATATCTACAATGAAAAAGATCTTAAAGAAGCTATCACTAACATAGCCTCAATTATCGCTAAGATTGGCGAACCTAAACCTATCAGCATAATAGCTAAACAGGCCAATATAGCAGATGAAGCACAAGCAGAAGCTTTAGCTGGATCTTCTAAATTAATAGCTAGTCTTAACAACCAATGGGGTTTAGTTAAGTGGCCATTAGTTAATCCCAAAAATATTAGAGATAAGATATATGTGATTCTTAAAGAGAATGGTCATCATATGCATTTTAACGAGATATCTGAAGCAATTAAAAAAAGCGAATTTAAACGAAAAAACGTTACCACTCAAGCCATCCATAACGAATTAATAAAAGATAAAAGGTTTGTATTAATTGGTCGTGGAATTTATGCATTAAGAGAATGGGGCTATGAAAAAGGTACTGTGGCAGATATCATTAGTAAAGTACTAAAAGAAGCCAATCAACCATTACATCGAGATGAAATAGTCAAAAGAGTACTTAAGAGTAGATTTGTTAAAGAAACTACCATACTTTTAAACCTTCAAGGAAAGCCTCAATTTAAGCGAGTAGCTAAAGCAACTTACGAATTAGCCGAATAAGAGTTTAAGAGCGTAGTCAGTTATTATAATTTATTAACTAGATAAAAACTAAACATTTTGCGAACTTAAATATATTTAAGATACCACATTTATGGGCGACTAATTATTAAGTATTTTTAATTATTGGGCAGTTTATCGTAAAAGAGCAGGTTAAATTTTATATTTATTAAATTTAATTACTAAAAGAACACATGAAAGAAATAAATAATAAATATACCATAATAGAGAACAGCTAACTTATTTATATACAACACGTCGCACAATGTATATTTTGCGACTATTTTATTCTTATATATAGTTATTAACTAATACCCCTATTAAAGGGGAGTGATCAAGCATATCGATATTTTTAATTAAATTTATCTTTATATTAATTATATTTATTTACAGCTTAATACTTAGTCAATGTCATAAAGAAATCTATAAAATATCAATTTATATAGCTAGCCTTTGTTAAAGATTATAGTATTTGCTTTTTTGTAAGAAATATTATTAATATATATTTATCCACAGCCGTAAATAAAAACTTGCGTTATATCACATTTAATATTTTAGTATATATCCCCTGTCCTTTTACTCAAATATTAATAAAATTTGACTTTATTTATTCTATATATTTTTATATACGTTTTTTGACAATAAAAAATAAATCTCTATGACTGAACAAATTACGAACTGTAAGGGTAGAGTTATAGGGGTATTGGGATTTTTAATTAAATTATTTATCAGTTTTTTTATAATCTAGATATTTATAAGATGAAGCTTATTTATAATAGGCTCGGCCCTCTACCCTAACGTCTATGTAGTTTTTTGGGGTAATGTTCTTCTTATTTAAATTAGCAATGGTGGCCAAATATGTACCTAGCTGTTCTAGAGCGTCAGTTTGATGAATATTAAACTTGATAAAATATTGTTGATTAGCTGGATAGACATCTAACTCCTCTGCCCCAGGAATTAAAACCATTTTATTAATAGCAATATTTTTAGCTTTAAGTCCTAAACTAATAGTTTGTATAAAATTTACATTCTGAGTCGATAATACCAATTGGCCATCTTTAAATTGGCTATTTAAAGAAGACTGAACCATTGGTAAAGTGGATAAATCATTAGCTTTAATGCTTGCAATAGTGGTAATCACCACTCCATTATTATTTAAAACATAGCTTCCTGTAGTATTTGTATAGATTACAGCTGGCTTAGTGAGCTGAATATAAACAGTCGGTTGAGAACCAATAAAAGGTATGGTTACCACTACATCACTTATTTCCGGAAAAGCTTGTTCTATTCGTTGATCAACATCTGCTGTACTTATGGTAATTTTAAAATGATTATAAATAGAAGAATTAAGAGCCTTATCTACTATTTGTTGATATTGGTTAAAGCTATGAGGCATATAATTATATCCATTTGGCTGAACAATAATTAACCGAGCATTTGAAGATAAATATAAGCCTAGTAAAACCAAAATCAAAACCACACAAAGTGTCACAAAAGCTAACCAACTGACAAATTTAGAGTACTGTCTAGATTCTGTAGTTTTTTTATTTTGAGTTATTTTTCTTCGTTTTCTATTATTTTGTATAGGTTTGTTAACGCTATGATAGGCTAAATCGGTTCTTGGTTGCCCTTCATTAGATTTTATCAATCTAGTATTGCTATTAAGTTTATTTAGTTTTTTTAATCTAAATGTCCACTTCATTACAATTTTTAGCCTTGTCTATAATTTATTGTAGATAAAATTAGTTCAACTATTTTATTAGTGGAGTCCGGCATTGCAAAATGAACAATTTTATTGGACATTGATTTCATCTTGTTAGGATTTTCCAGTAGATCAATAACTGTATTAGCTAATCTTTTTTCTTGTTCAGCTTGATCTTCACTCAGTTCAATAACTGCTTGAGCCTCGGCTAAAGCTTTAGCATTCTTTACATTCCAAATAAGCTGTTTTGAAGGTATGATTATACAAACACGACCCTGAGCTGCAAATTCAGCTAAGTTAGTAGCACCACCTCTTGCGATAACAATATCGGCAGCACCACTATATCTATACAGATCATTTACATAATCTTTGACTACTATTCTTGATCGATCTCTTTGATCAGTAAGCAAATTGTCATACTCTAAACTTAAATCTTGGGCATGTGAACGCCCAGCAATATGAATGATAACTAAATCAGGATATACTTTTAGTAAATATTGGGCATTATTAATTATAACTTCATTTAATTGTTTGGCTCCATTACCTCCCCCAGTAACACAAATAACCCAATGATATTCGCTTAAACCTAGTTGCTTTCGATAAAGTTGACGTTCTTTTAAACTCACAAGATGGTAATGACTATCTATAGGCACTCCTACTCTAAAAGTTTTTTCAATTGGATATGGATAAGTTTCAGGATCAAGCGCAACAGCATGTACTATTGCCCAACGAGCTATGATTCGATTTGCCAAGCTAGGAATACTATCTGAATCATGGGTAATATACGGAATATGCCTTAATTTAGCTGCCATGGCTACTGGGACACTCACAAAGCCACCTCTGGTGAAAACAATATCTGGGTTAATTTTTTTCATTAAATGCCAACTTTGCCACAATCCTCTAATAACCCGAACAGCATCTCGAATATTTAAATATTGAGTTTTAAGATCTAGTAATTGTCTCCATCCTTCATTATGATAACGTCGAAATTTACCAGCAGAAATATCATAACAAGTATCTATATTTGGATCTTGTTTTGGTATATCTATTAACAAATCACCTCGCTGACCAATATAAACAATTTCTATTTGTGGAAGTTGTTTCTTTAGTTCAGCTGCGATCGCCAAGATCGGGGTGATATGCCCTCCCGATCCGCCGCCCGTGACTACTATAGTCATTAATTCCGGCCCTTCTTGTTAATGAATTCTCTGATCCAGGAACATTATACAAAGTATAACGAGATATCTGATAAACCAAACCGATAGCTGCTGCAAAGAATACTACTGATGTTCCCCCGTAACTAATAAAAGGTAAAGTGATGCCTTTTAGCGGAAGAAGACCAATCATAGCACCAATATTTATTAAAGCTTCTATACTAATCCAAACCAATACACCCACAACAAATAATCTACTGAAATTATCAGGAGCCTTGTCAGCAATTTTACTAATTCTGGTAAATAACGCTCCAAATAGAGCTAACAAAATTATCGAACCTATGAAACCAAACTTTTCAGCGTAAATTGCAAATATAGAATCATTATCGGCTTCTGGTAAGTAACCATAAGCCTGAACGCCACTACCTAATCCCAAACCAGCGATACCTCCACTGCCAACACCAATAATCGCCTGACATTCCTGGTATCCTGTGGTCAAACAATTAGTATCTGGATGAAGAAAAGTTTCTACCCTCGCTATTCTATAGGGGGCTATTGCTATAGCTACTACCGTCAAGGCAGCAATTATTCCACCTATTATAACAATTCTCCTAAACGGCAAACCAGCTACAAAAGCTAAAACAGTAATCATAATAACAATAACACCCGTAGAACCTAAATCGCTTTGTATGCCAGCTACAACAACCCCAACACCAATCAAAAGCGCAAATAATGGGACAGCGGTTTTCCTAAAATTAGTTATTAATCCTTTCTTCATTCTTAATGCTAAAAAATGTGCCATCCAAATCAATATTGCAAATATCAACAAATCTACAGATTCAAAAGATAAACTTCCTAGCCTCACCCAACGATGAGCCGGATAGTTAGGATTTACTGGCAGGACCACCGCTACCATAGTTGCTAATATGGCTGCTAGGATTAAATATTTATAATATTTGCGCCATTGATCTAGAGGGATATTGGCTGTTATAAGAAAAGCAACTATTGCTAGGACAATTGCCAATACCTGTCTTTCAACAAAATAACTTCCACTAGTTCCGCTAGTTAATCCAAGCGCTGGACTAATTGAGTAAATTATTACTAACCCTATTACTAGCATGATCGCACAAATTACCATCAACCAATTATCCGGCTTGTGTCTTCTAGCATTAATCGGTTCAACATTTTTTTCGATTAATGATCGCCAGTCAAAACGAAATCTTTTTTTTAGTGTTTGGTTGTGAGGAGACATTAATTCTATCTACCAATCAGAAAAACTATTAAACCCACAACTGCTGCAATTTGACCTAATATCCAAAAGCGCATAGTTACTTTAGTTTCGGGCCACCCGATAGCCTCAAAATGATGATGGATAGGCGAAGACAAAAATACTTTTTTACCATGCCTCAACTTCTTAGAGACTCTATTTATAATAACTGATCCGGTTTCCATGACATAGACTGCACCAATAATCGGTAATACATAAACAGTATTAGTTTGGACCGCAATAATACCCAAAGCCGTACCAAGAGCAAAAGATCCTACATCACCCATAAAAAATCTTGCTGGATAAATATTAAACCAAGTATAGCTTAACAATGCTCCTACAGTTACTAAGCAAAAGCCAGTTATAGCATATTTGCTCTCTATGGCTGCAATAATTGCATAAGCCAAAAAGGACGATACTAGTAAACCACCCGCCAATCCATCTAAACCATCTGTAATATTAACTGCATTAGCAGTAGCGGTCACTACTAACCAAAATAAAATTACAATACCTATACCTAAATTCCAATTATGTATTAAAGGTAAATAAATAGAATGAACTCCTATTTTTTCATAAAACCAAAAGCCACCTGCTAAACCAACAATACTATACAAAATAAATTTTATTTTAGCTCGCATACCAGCAATAGTTTTATTATTGCCTCGAATATTCATGATATCGTCGACTAAACCAATCGAACCCGCAGCTAGCATACCAGCTAAAGGCAACCAAGTCTGGCTTCTGACTAAATCAGTAAAGCCGATCACTATAGTGATGGTAACAATAAACACTAAGCCAGCCATATTAGGTATATGTCTTTTATGCTTAGCTGCATGTAACTTAGCATAAACCGTAGCTTCCCCACCACTCCAAGCATCAGTCCTTACTTTTTTCCACCACTGATACTTATAAGCAATAGTTGTATAAACTGGAGTTATAGTCATAGAGATAGCAAACCCCAAGAAACTCAATAGTAACATTTGGATTAAATCGTGACTATGAATGGCAATATGCAGTATTCGGTTCATCTAATTTTTGTTTAAGTATACTCCTAAAACAAATCAAATTACAGATCATATATTAACTCTTTGGAGTTACATAGCCTTCGTTTATTAGCATATGAGCTATCGCAGCGAATATTGGCTGCCCACCAAAAGTTCCAGCATAACCTGTAATATTTGGCTTAATATTATAAACGACTATTAAATATTGAGGCTTATCGCCGCCAACAAAACCAATATATGTTCCGTTATATATATTTTTATAATACCCTCCAGTAGGTTTGGCTACTTGAGCCGTACCAGTTTTTCCGCCCACTATATAGTTATTTGGAAAATTCATAAAATAAGAACCTCCATGCAAATAAGCAACAACGACTCCTTCCATTAACGGGATTAATTCCTTACCTACATTAGGCGAAACCACGTTTTTTTCTAAAATCTTTGGTTTATATACCTGAACTTTCCCACTTGGAGTAATAAGTTCATCGACCAAACTTGGTTGATAATATGTCCCCCCATTAATTACGCTACTAAGTGCTGTCACGATCTGCAATGCAGTCATACTCACTCCTTGACCAAAGGCAGTATTGGCATAACGTAAATCTATAGACGGATCATTCATATTTGGTGGCGGCACATAACCCGAAGCTTCATAACCTTGTTGAATACCAGTTAATTTACCTAATCTAAAATGATTAACCATATAATCATGCCACGTTTTAATCCCTGTAGCGTTAATCACTGTAGTTCCTTTGTGGCTCATTTGCATCAACATCCATGTCGCACCAGTATTCAAAGACAAGGCTAGTATACTTGCTATAGTTTGCTCTCTTGGTCCTCCATCAATCTTAATGTCGTGTATATTAAAGCCATTAATTACCCAATGAGCAGGATCAAAAAAAGATTCATTCGAACTAATGGCACCATCGTTAAGAGCAGCGGGAGTAGTCAATGTTTTCATAATTGATCCAGGCTCAATTGGATAATCTACTGCCGCATTTTGAAATAAGCGTTGATTAGTCACACTAGCATAATCTGCAGGATTATAAGTTGGATAATTAGCCATAGCCTTAATGTGTCCATTATAAGGATTCATCACTATTGCACTAACTCCTTGAGATTTAGTTGACTTATATTCTTTGGCTAGTATTTGCTGAACTTGTTGTTGGATACCAATATTTAAAGTCAGTACGACATTATCCCCTGGTTTAGGCGCAATTTGAGTATTTTGTTTACTAGCCGCTAGAGGAACGCCATTGACGTCTGTAATAGCCTTTAGTTCGCCTGGAGTACCAGCTAATTGTTTATTCATAGCTTGTTCAATACCATATTCTCCCACTCCATTGGGATTAACAAAACCAAGGACTTGGGCGGCTAAATCACCATCAGGATAAACTCTTGCATCTTGTCCTTGGGTTCCCAGACCAGGTTGGTTTAATTTAGCAATTTGATTACTCTGACTCTGGGTTAATTGATGAGCAATAATAATATATTGAGTATGTTTAGCCGTTAATTGATTAATATAATTAGTAGATTTTCCACCTATAATTTTACTAATCTTTTCAGCAACAACCTGAGGATGCTTAATTAGCGGTGGATCAGCAAATAAAGTATAAAGTTTTTGATTTAAAACAATTGGAACAATATTATTGTTGTCCTTAACTTCAATTAAGCCCCTAGTTGCTGGTATTTTAGTTTGCTCGAGCTGATCATTTAATGCAGCTTGTTTATAATGACTGTACCTTATAATCTGAACATAAAATAATCTAATACCAAATAAAACTAGAACAGCACTTATTAATAAAGAGATAAGTTTAATCCTTTCAACCGGAGTCTTCGGTAGTCGATCGGATAAGTTTGCCATATAACCTACATTGTAACTAATTTTGAGCTGTAGCTGAAGGAGCTAATGGGACCATGCTTTTAGCCACACTGCTATTTTGAGTTCGACTAGCTGCTTGAAGTTGAGCTGACGATACCTGTAAATCAGCATACAGATC
>JAJZWH010000042.1 GCA_021846765.1 bacterium
TTTCTTTGGCTATTGTTTGTAAAAATTTCTCTAATCTTTCAGGATTGATATTGACCACTTTACCGCATTTAGCACAGGTTAAATGATGGTGATGAGTAGTAAAAATATCGCTTAACTCTAATTTAGATTTAAAACCATTGGATATTCGTAGGATGATTCCCAGACCTTCAAATAGTTTAATGTTCCGATAGATACTCGCTTTATCTATTAAGCTAGCTAAATCTTCAATTAATTGTTTAGTTTCAATTTGATTTTTAGTTAATAAGTAATTAAAAATAATTTGCCGTTGTCGAGTAAGGCTATAACCATTGTTTGCTAGTAATTCTTTAAAAGTCTCCGTTTGGTTAAGCATGTTGCAAACATACCATTATTTGCAACTAATTTGCAAATATATTTTATTTGATAGATGATATATATACATATGTTGCCTCAAATCTTAGCTATTAATTTATGGAATCCTGAGCATGTATCAGGGTGGCTATTGATAGTTGTTTTATCCCTAATTCTAGGCATGGTCCACGGCATAACACCCGACGAACACACCTGGCCAATTACCTTTAGCTACGCCATTGGCAGTTATTCAACAAAAAAAGGACTAAAGGCTGGCTTAATATTCTCTGCTGCTTTTACCTTACAAAGGGCTATTGCTAGTGAACTGGCATATCTAGGACTATCTAGGCTATATACTCTTAGCGGTATAAATAATTTTGTCTATGTTGGCGTTGGATTATTAATGGGTATTGCGGGTTTATTTATAGTTAAACGAAGTTCTATTCTGCATTTTGATTTGCCGTTTATTAAAGCCCATAAATCATCCAATGCAAGAAGCGATAATCAAAGTTGGCTACAAGACCCTAGACCTTGGATGCCTGCAGTCCACGGTTTTATTGCGGGCTGGGGTTTTGGAGCTTTTGCTTTAATTCTGTACACTGTTTTAGCACCCGCTACCCATTCAGCAGCTTTTGGCTGGGTGCCTGGAGCTCTCTTTGGCATAGGAACAATGGTTGTCCAAATGCTAGCTGGAGCATTATTTGGATACATAGCCGTTCGAAGAGGACTCAGTCAAGATTCTATTAGAAAAGTTGCCTTAAAGACGGCTGGAAACACACTAACTTGGGGCGGTTTAGCTTTTGTTTTAGGAGGTCTATTTGGCATTATCTTCCCTGCGGCTGCTAATTTTGGCCTGTCTACTGGTTTTCATATACATAACCTAAGTCATTTAGGCATAGCTTTTGGTTTAGTAATTTTCTGTGTAGTGGTAGTTGGTTTTACTACCCTAGTGATCGAAACTAGATCCGAACTAAAGAAATTAAAACCTGATTTTCAATCGACTGTGACTAAAAATTCTTCCTAATCTTTATATATTAAAGTTACTTTAATTATCTAAGACTTCAAATTATAGCTAATACGGTACTAATTTTAGAATCCTTGAGCTTGAGTGGCTAACTGCGAACTATCGGCTGTATTTGAACTGACATGAGTATCATTTAAGGCCTGCATAGCTTTATTTAAATCACTAGCCGTAGTTATTTGAGGTGCACTTGGGACAGCCGTAGAACTACTAGCAACACTGCTGTTAGTGGATACTGGTACTACCGGGGTTGTTTTAATATTATTACCATGCCAGACATAATAACCAACGAAAGCTACTGCAACAACTATGACTACAACAACTAATAATTCTAAACCGGCGAATCCTGATTGTTTTTTCATCTTTAATTACTCCCTTGTACGTTTGATTGAGCTGATGTTGAAACGGTGACTTTATTAGCACTAGCAACACCTACTATTAAATTCTTGACAGCAGTTTTGAAGTTATTTAAATCACTAATTTCCGTTTTTAGGTTAGTTCTAAAAGTTGTTATTAAGGTTACAGGATTAGCTGAACTACAACTAAAAGTACTGCTAGACTTTACATTAACTAAGTTAGTAGTGGCTAAAGTTTGAGCACTATTAACTGCAGCTACTAACTGTGAGTATGTGCTCAAAGTCTTACCTTGTTTGGTATAAAAGGTCTCGACTCTTGTAGCTATTGTTGAAAACAGTTGAATCTGATTTTGCATTCTAGTATTTATTCTAGTCATTATATTGGCAATAACTGTTTGTCTTTTTTGGCAAACTCTTAATTGATTAGCGCTTAATCTAGCCGCAGCGTTTGCCTGGGCAGTACTGGCCTGAGTAGATTTACTTGATTGATTGGAACCTTGCTGACTACCTACACTATAATTAGTAGATACATTATTAGCACTAGCTTTAGTAGTAGCCGAAGTTGCCACTTTAATTTGAGTATTTAGGGCGTAAACTGCACTACTACCCACAATTACCAAAGCCATGGCCGTAAAAACTAAGCTAAGTTTTGTTATATATTTGTACATTTACATCTATATCCTTATTTAAATTTATATAATTAGCTTATGCTTAACAAGCACAAGATGCAAGAATATTTTTAACATAAGCTTAATTAGGTGTATATTTATATTATAGGTGAAAAATAAAGTTGATCTTATTAGGCAAAAACTAATATGAAAATAAAACACCAGCCTGAAACCAATAATTTGGGGCTAGTGATTCCACCTTCACCTGAAATAATTAGTTTTTTGTCAATCAACAAACCTAGTAAAGTACCTGACAGAATTAACCGTCACCATCTCTATTGGCCAAAAAATTATTATCATCAAAATAAATTAACCACAAGCTTTAGGGAACATAGATTTAATAGTGTTTGGCTGCTCAAAAGTGTTCATAGAGATATACATGATATTTATGACGGAGTACCCTATCCACCTAAAGAAGTAATGGAAGTTTACCTGCAAGAAGCAACGATTTTAGATGAACTAGGAGTCTGTATTAAAGCTATCGAGATGATCAATGAGGCTATATATGAAGATCGGGTGAAACATGAACGATCAACAAATGAACATAAAAATCAACGATTAAATCTTGTCAGTCAAAATGTTGCCAGAGCCATTCATTTTGAAGCGCTGCCTAAAGAAGTTGTTTCAACGACTATTAACCGAGCGTTATCCCTTTTTGATGCTGCCTAAATACCAAAATCAATTTAAGCTCTTCAAGGTCTAGCTACATAAAAACCAGTTATACCGTTACCGTTTATTTGACCTGGCTTAAGATCATACGCATAAAAATAAAGAGGATGGCCATTAAAGGTATATTGTATTTGGCCATTATTTCTTCTAATTGTTCCTATGCCACTAGGCAAATTAGACGTAGATCCTTTATCTTGATAAGCAGGCCAAATAGCTAAACAATAACCATGGCAATTGCTAACATCTTTACTATCAGCACTATAAGTATATAGAGTCTTGCCTTGAGGATCACTTAAATAACTGCCCAATTTGGAATTATCTTTTGTTACGACTACTGAATTATTAACAACAGCAGGCGAGGATAGTTTAGTACTATTAGTGCTCGAACTTACTACTTTTAATTGTGTCTTTTTAGAATGATCGCTAATTATTAAATAGCTAGCAATAGCCAAAACTATAATTACTGCTAATATAATTAAAGGTTTTTTACTCATAAACCCTCCTTGCTTACTTACTAATTAACAATAAGTTTAGACTATATACATTCATAAATAAAACTTTTATACACTTACTTGTATATTTAGAGTTAGTTATAAAATCTATTCTATTAATACCATTCGGATATAAAAATTAAGAGACCCTAGTTTAAGTCTAAGGTCTCTTTGTTGCTTTTTTATTCAGTCTAAAACTTATTTTATTTATTAAAGACTAATGCCATTGCTCGATGTGCTAGTCGAGGTGTTATTGCTAGCATTTGTTGAGCTATTGTTATTGCTAGCATTTGTTGAGCTATTGTTATTGCTAGCATTTGTTGAGCTATTGTTATTGCTAGCATTATTCGTTGTTGGATTGTTGTTGTTTGTTGAGTTATTACTGTTATTGGTATTATCGGATCCATTACCTGATGCTACAGTGTTGCCATTATTGTTTTGTGAGTTATTGTTAGACTTAACTGTATTATTATCATTTGAGCTATTACCATTGTTGCTTTTGACAGTGTTGTTAGAGGCGATAGTATTGTTTGATTTGACAGTATTGTCTGATGCTACAGTGTTGCCATTATTGTTTTGTGAGTTATTGTCATTAAATGAATTCTTGGCAGTATTATCGCTATTAGAAGTATTATAACTTCCTGTCGTGTTATAGCTACCAGTAGTTGTGGTGGTAGTAGTTGTAGTAGTTGTAGTTGTATTGTTGGTCGTCGAGTTATTAGTTTCTGAGTTATAACTATCCACTACACCTACAGGAAAAGCATAGTGGTCCATTGTGAAAGTAGAAGAATCGTCATTAAAACCAACCGTTGATGTACCAACTGGGGTAGGAGTTGTATTATTTGATCCTATCGAGTTAGTTTGAGTCGTAGGTAAACTACAACTACCAGGAGTATTGGAAGTACTGGTAGTGGTAGTATTAGCCGCTACTCTATATTGACTTAACTGATGACTTAACTGAGAAAAATCCGTTTTCATCATATTACCCATAGCTAATACGGTCACGATAACCATCGCACCTCCGGCCATAAATGTTAATACGTATGAATAAGCTGCCGGTAGTCTATAACTGGCTTTATTTATTTCTTTCATCTTGAAGAACCTCGCTTCTCCCACCGCATAGTTATTTAATTTACTTAATATTTAAAATAGGGATTTGTTTTTTATAGAATACACTCGGTTTTTCATAGTTTCTAGTTTATGTTTTGGCATAAGCTTTTTATATTAAGCAAGTTTTCCACAATTTTAATCAGTTAATATATTAAGTATTAATAACAACATTGCTGATAATTTTGGGCAATTATTAAAGAAAAATATTATTTTAAAAAAGATCCGAATATATATTACTAGAACTCGGGTTCATTAAGTTCATAATAATAAAATATATGAAGTCACTAGAAAGTACTTTTAAATTTAGGCAGATCTTAGACTACGTTTCTCGGTAGAGTTACCTAAATTGGTTCGATAAAACCATACTTTTGTTAAGTCTAAAAATACAAAATAGATTACGGTCATTAAAATCACCAATCCTATACTCCTAAAAGAAAGCGGGACAAATGAAAATAAAGATTCAGTGGGTTTGAAATATATAGCGCCAATAACTAATGCAGCCATTGATCCGAATGCAATAGTTAATGTCTTAGATAGTCTTGGTGCTTTATAAAAATGCTGTTTGTTACGGACGGAAAATATAACTACAAAATTAGTAATAGTCATAAAAAGATAAAGACTTGTTCTTGTTACTGGTAAAGCTTGAGTTTTTACTATTGCAAAAAATATTAAATAAAATAAGGCAGTATACATGCCTAGGAACATTGATATAAAAAACAATATTCGATTGTTGTATAGGCTGGGTGCAGCTAACTCCTGATTATCTACATTGTCGGTCACAATAGCAATTAAGGGAATAGAGCTAATTAAGTTACTAAGTAAAAGTTGAATCGTCAGTAATGGCAAGGTGGCCGAGAGAAGATAAAGCGCTCCTAGCGAGAAAAAAGCACCAAAATTAGAAGTCATAGTATAACGAATATATTTATTAATATTTGAAAATATTCCTCTTCCTTCTTTAATCCCATTAACGATTACATTTAAGTCGCTTCTTAGTAACAGGATATCGGCACTTTCTTGAGCGACATCAGTAGCATTATTTACAGCTATTGCTACATCTGCAACTTTTAAGGCGGGGGCATCATTAATCCCATCTCCCTGATATCCAACAACATGTCCTTGCAGTTGCAATAGCTTAATAATCCTAAACTTTTGCTCAGGATTAAGTCGAGCGACTGCATTATTGTTTTTTAATATATCGGCTAGCTGAAGATCGCTCATTTTCTCAATCTCTTCACCTGTATGCACTGTTTGATTGCTATCAACCAAACCCGCTTCCATACCTACATATCTTGTTACTTCCCGACTATCACCTGAAAGAATCTTTAAATCAACGCCAAGTTTCTCAGCTAAAACTATCGTATGCTTAGCTGATGGTCGCAAAGGATCTTCTAGCGAAACAAAACCAACAAATTCTAGTCCATTTTCATGTTTTAATATATCGAATGACTCAATATCTAGTGCATCGAGTTTCTTATAGGCTATACCTAAATGGCGTAAACCCTTCTCTCCGTCTGCTTTTACGGTATTCATATACTCATCTTTTTTAGGCTCATTGGTAAGTTCCATAAGTGTCTCAACTGATCCTACCTCAACCAAATAGTTATCTGTTCCATCTTTAAAAACAACTCTTCGACGACGGGCACTAGGATCAAAGGGAAGTTCTTTTAATCTAATATAATTTTTGGTTTCATCCTTTATCTCTTGTGATACAAAAGTAATAAATGCTTTGTCGAATGAACTTTGAAATTTTTTTCTTTTTTCATCAAAAGATTCTAAACTAGCAATCGCCAACCGCTGAAACAACTTAGGATCATTAGCTATAAGCTGTTTAATAGTCTGCTTATTTTCGGTTAATGTACCTGTTTTATCACTACATAGAACTGTTATATTGCCTAGATCTTCAACAGCAGTAAGAGTCTTGGCTATGACGTGTTGTTTGGCTAATTTTAAGGCCCCTCTAGCAAGTGTAACGGTGACAATCACTGGCATAGCTTCTGGTACAACGGCAATTGATAGGGCAACTATAAATATAATCAATGTCCCTATATGCGATGTATCATGGATAAGAAACAGTTTTAAAATGAATATTGCTAAAAGTGTTATAAAGGTAACCCTAACAAGAAAAGTACTGAATGAAGCAAGAGATTTTTCAAACTGCGTTACTCTTTTAGTGGAACTAGATAAGTGGGCAATTTTACCTAGCTCAGTATCTGCTGATACAGCATAAACTACTCCTCTTCCTTCTCCTTGTTCAATAGTACTACCAGCAAAAACTAAAGATTGCGGACCATCGTTTTTTTTAGCTATCGGCTCAGATTCTCCGCTTATTTGTGATTCATTTACCGTCAGATCATTAACCATTAACAAACGTATATCTGCCGGTACTATATCTCCTTCGCGTAAAACTATAATATCGCCAATAACTAAGTTTTTTTCGCTAATTAATAATTGCTTGCCTTCTCTAATGCAAAGCACCTCCCTATCAACTAATTTTTGAAGTGCGGAAACAGCATTTTCTGATTTTAGTGCCTGATAAAACCCAAGTCCGGTATTTACAAGCAAGATAACAGCAATAATAATACCGTCATGATAATCGCCTAAAATAAAAGAAAGTCCACTAGCAATTAAAAGTAGGTAAATCAATGAACTTTTAAATTGTTTGATAAAAAGCTTAAAGGCATTATTATGATCGTCATTTTTTAAAATATTTGGACCATCTAGCTCTAATCGCTTATTAGCCTCGCCATTGGATAAGCCATCAGGAGTCGACTTAAGTTCGCTGAGTAATTGCTTTACGTCTATTGTTTGTATTTTTTCTTTGTTCATTTTTTGACTTCTTTAATTATCCACTCAGTTAATCATAACAAAAAATTATTATAACTACTTTAGTGTAAGTTCTAACATCAAAAACAACTAATAGAACTAATAAAGCGGGTCAAAGATGAGTAGATCAGCAATTTCCCCCCCATACTCCCATATTAGGTGCATTATATCATTAATCATCGCCGAAAAAATCCAATCGTGGTACGCCTTATCGGTCGTGTTTAGAATGAATTGTTATGAAAGTGTTCAAAATTATATGAGTCTAAATTGGCGCAAGATAGTTGATGCTTTTCAGACATCTGCATTAAAGCAATTTAATAATCAAGGTTAATTAGCTTAGAGAATCTATTTAATTTATCAGGTAATTTGCTCAACACCTAATCTGTTTGCCTTTACTACAAACTGCTTATCGTAACTAAGTAATCTAGTAATGCCCACATCTATCATAAGTTGCAATAGTAAGGAATCGTTAATACCTAAGTTATACTTATCGCTAAGTGCGGCATATCTCTCAGCAAATGCCAAAGTAGCATCTGGCTCAATCAATACCAAATCAGGTATTTTATCGATTTCTTTTATAACTTCAATTGCACTCGTTTTATTAATCTTACGTGCAATATGTAGTACTTCTTCGATAACGTGATGTGAAGTACAAAGCGTTACACCGTTATCCAGTAATTGTTGTATTAGCTTTACTACACTATCATATTTTTCGTTGGTTTCATCTAATGCGTATATCAGCGCATTAGCATCTAAAAAGACTTGTTGATTAGTCGTCATATCTACTGGCAGCGAGTTCGTTAAGGTATTCTGGTGTCAACTCATGACCAGCTTTTTCTTGTAATCTTAAACCACCACCAGGAAACTTACGATGAACAGCCTTGGTGTTTGAAAATGGCTCTAAGCGAGCAACAGGCTTGCCAGACTTACCAATAATAAT
>JAJZWH010000043.1 GCA_021846765.1 bacterium
GGTGAACTTACTGCAACTTTTTATTTAACAAGAAACCTCAAAGGTATTATTCAATTAGAAAGCATGTGGAATGAATTAGCTAACAAACAATCTCTCACATTGTTTTGTGGCTACCCAAAACAAATTCTTGCTAATAATCGGCGGTTTATGAAACAATTGGCTAACCATCATGACAATCAAATTACCATAAATAGCCTAATCTAAAAAATAGTAGTACATAGTAATTAATTGAATAAAATCTCTATCGTCAGCTAAAATATATAACGAATATGAAGCAAGACTTAAAAAAATTTATTATGCGAGGGAATATTTTAGATTTAGCTGTGGCTTTTATTTTGGGCGCTTCTTTTAATAGCGTAGTACAGTCATTGGTTAAAAATATGCTGACTCCAATTATTTCAGCTATTGGTGGTCAACCTAACTTCGCCAATTACTATTTCTCAATTAACCATAGTAAATTCCTATACGGAGATTTTGTTAATAGTTTAATATCTTTTATTATAATCGTTTTGGCATTATTCTTTTTAATAGTCCAGCCATTAAATAAACTAATAGCTTACTCTAAGAAACATAAGACACCCATCGAATCAACAGACAAAAAATGCCCTGAATGTTTAAGTGTCATAGCTAAAGCTGCAACTCGTTGCGCTTTTTGCGGCATCAAACTAATTAACGATGATGTCGTTTAAGATTAGCTAGTTGCAATCTAACAGTTTGTCGATCTACTAAAGCCTGAGCGTGTTCTAAGGATGATTGATCTTTAGCTTCAGCTTTCATTTTTTTGGCTCTTTCCATTGCTTCCTGGGCTTCTGCCTGATTGACGTCGTCGGGCGAATGAACTTCATCTACAAGTACTTTTAGGACGTTATTAGACACTTCAATAGCCCCGCCATAAGTAGCATAGTATTCAAGTGCAGAATCGGCATCTCTAGCTTGTTTACGAACGGCAATAATCCCTGGCGCAATAACGCTAAACAAGGGCATATGATGAGCTAAGACCCCAATACGTCCATCTAGAGTTGGCAAAATAACTTCATAGACATCATCGTCATATTTTTTACCACTAATAGCCGTTAGTATAAAATGCAGGAACATAAATCTTTATTTAACGTCCTCTATATTACCTTTGAGATAAAAAGCTGATTCTGGTTTTTGATCATGTTTACCGTCGAGAATCTCTTTAAAGCCACGAATTGTATCACTTAATTTAACATACTGTCCTGGATTGTTAGTAAATTGCTCAGCAACAAAGAATGGCTGACTTAAAAATCTCTGAATTCGTCTAGCTCTGGCTACAGTTAATTTATCCTCTTCAGATAATTCTTCCATGCCCAAAATAGCAATAATATCTTGCAAGTCTTTGTATCGCTGGAGGATTCGTTGCACTTCTCGGGCTACGTTATAGTGTTCTTCGCCAACAATTTCTGGATCAAGAATGGTAGAGCTTGAATCCAGTGGATCAACAGCGGGATAAATACCAATCTCGGTCAAGGCCCTACTTAAAGCTATGGTTGAGTCTAAATGAGCAAAAGTCGTAGCTGGAGCAGGATCCGTAAAGTCATCAGCAGGGACATAAACTGCTTGAACGGAAGTAATTGAACCTTCTTTAGTAGAAGTAATTCGTTCTTGCAGTTGACCCATTTCTTGAGCAAGGTTAGGCTGATAGCCTACTGCAGATGGCAACCTACCGAGTAATGCCGAAACTTCAGCTCCAGCTTGAGTAAAACGAAAAATATTATCTATAAATAACAAGACGTCATTGCCTTTATCTCTAAAACCTTCAGCAATTGTTAGGCCAGATAAACCAACTCTTAATCTAGCTCCAGGAGGTTCATTCATCTGCCCAAATACTAAAGAGGTGTTTTTAATAACTCCCGACTCGCTCATCTCTCCGTACAGATCATTTCCTTCACGAGTTCGTTCACCAACGCCAGCAAATACCGAATAACCAGAATGAAACTTGGCAATATTATTAATCAATTCTTGGATTAAAACTGTTTTACCAACACCAGCACCACCAAACAAACCGACTTTACCACCTTTAGTGACTGGGCAAATTAAGTCAATTACTTTAATCCCTGTTTCTAATACCTCAACCGAACCTGATTGATCCATCAAAGGCGGTGGAGTTTTGTGTATTGGCGCCCATTCTTTAAATACTCCTGCCTGTTTATCTATGGGTTGACCAGTTACATTAAACATTCTACCCAAGGTCTGTTCGCCAATTGGAACACTAATAGCTGCTTGAGTATCAATCACTTCATGACCTCGCTGTAATCCATCCGTAGAACCAAGAGCTATGGCCCTAACAGATGTTTCGCTAAGATGCTGAGCTACTTCTAAAGTTAATTCCTGATTATCCAATTTTAACTTTAACGCATTGTAGATTTGAGGCAGTTCTCCTTGACTAAATTCTATATCTACCACTACCCCAACAACTTGGGTAATAGTACCTTTATTTTGCTGATTTAATATCTGGTTAGCCATATTTCTTCCTTTCTCGTTATATTCATCCATTAAGTGCTTCTGCGCCACCAGTTATCTCGGCTAGTTCCTGAGTAATGGCAGCTTGACGAGCAGTATTTAAGGCAAGGGTATAATCATCAATTAATTCATTAGCGTTATCAGTGGCATTCTTGGTAGCCACCATACGCATAGCGTGCTCGCTAGCTAAACTTTCTAAAATCGCCTGCCATAATTGCGCTTCAATTAATCTGGTAGTTACTTGCTGGATAACCGTTTCTACGTCCGGCTCAAAAGTAACATTAGAAGTAAAATCTTTATCTTTATTAGGCTTAGCAACTGGTAAAAGTTCCATTTCAATTACCCTCTGATTAATAGTAGATATAAAGGATGTATAGATAATTTCAATAGCTTCAGACAGTCCATCATTATAGTGCTGTAAAACATTATTAAGTAAAGGTCGAATACTGTCGGCAGTCGGCTGATCGCCAAAAGGCTGATAAACAGCTAATAAATTAACCTTTTCAATTCTTCGAACAAATGAAGCTCCTTTATTACCGATCATTATAACTTGTGATCCCACGCTTTCCTGTTGATCGCGCTTTAAGGCGATTAATAACTGTTTATGGACATTAGCATTATAAGCTCCAGCCAACCCACTATTGGAGGTAATGACTACATAAAGTCTTTTGTTAATTTTACGCTTAGCAAACATTGGGTGCGTTTCCGCTTCCGGAATAGAACCTAGTCGCTGTAAAAATTCATAAGCTAACTGTTGATAATCTCGACTACGCAAGGCGATAACTTGAGCTCTACGTAATTTGCTGGCACTAACTAATTCCATGGCTTTTGTTATTTGTCTGGTAGAACGTATAGAATTAATGCGGCGTTTTAAAACAATTGTACTAGGCATAGAAACTAAACTGAACTTTCCTTATTTTTAGGTTTATCTTTAGTTTCATCCAAGTAACCTAGAGCAACTTCTTTAGCTACATTTAAAATAATCTTGTCCTGTTCTTCACTTGGTTTATTCCCACTATTAAGTTCTTGGGTTAATTTGAGATGACGTTGGCTTAATTCTCTAAGTAGAGCTTCCTGAGCTAATTTAATTTTCTCAAGTGGGACTTTATCTAATGTACCTCTAGTAGCCGCTAGCAACATAGCATACATTTGCCATATGCTATAAGGTGAGTACTGATTTTGTTTTAATAGTTCTGTTAAACGTTGGCCTCTTTCGATAGTATGTCTAGTTTCTGGATCAAGATCAGTGGAAAATTGGGAAAAAGCCGCCAATTCTCTAAACTGAGCAAGACTTAGCTTTAATCCACCAGCTACTGCTTTAATGGCCTTATTTTGAGCCGCTCCACCAACACGAGATACCGACTGACCGACAGATATTGCAGGTCTAATTCCTTGATAAAAAAGATTATTTTCCAGAAAAATCTGTCCATCGGTAATAGAAATAACGTTTGTTGGGATATAGGCAGATATTTCTCCAGCCTGAGTTTCAATAATTGGTAAAGCTGTCAGCGAACCTCCGCCTAGTTCGTCAGATAATTTAGCAGATCGTTCTAGCAATCGAGAATGTAGATAAAAAACATCCCCTGGATATGCTTCTCGTCCCGGTGGACGACGTAACAGTAAAGACATTTGTCGATAAGCCTGAGCATGTTTAGTTAAATCATCATAAACAATTAAAGCGTGCTGTTTATTGTCTCGAAAGTACTCTCCGATAGTTGCTCCAGCATATGGCGCAAGATATAGTAGGGCAGCTGGGTCAGCTGGAGAAGTAGCGATTATGATTGTTTGTTCCATTACTCCTTCTCTAGTCAATCGTTCTTTTAAAGCAGCCAGTTTAGATAATTTCTGTCCAATTGCAACATATACATTGATAACACCAGTTTTCTGTCTAGCTTGATTAATCATTGTATCTACGGCTATAGCTGTTTTGCCTGTTTGACGATCTCCGATTATAAGTTCTCTTTGTCCTCGTCCAATAGGCACCATGGCATCAATAGCTACTAATCCAGTCATTAATGGTTCAAAAACACTCTTTCGATCAAGAACACCTGGGGCAGGGCGTTCAATACGGCTAGAATAGCTAGACTTAATTGGCTTTCCGCCATCAACTGGATTACCTAAAGGATCAATAACACGACCAACAAGTTCTGGTCCAACCGGAATTTCCAATACCTTGCCGCTTAATCTAACTGTAGCCCCAGCCATAACCAAGTTATCTTCACCCATCAATACCGCACCTATTTCATCTTGTCCTAAATTAAACGCAAAAGCAGTAACGGTGCTAGAATTAATCCCTTCAATTTCTAGCATTTCATTAAAGCCGGCTTTGGACAGTCCATAGATCCAAGCAATACCATCACCAACTCGAGTTACGATACCCACGTTTTCAATTTCCGGTCGAGCTCTTAACTCAGCAATAGCTGAACGAATATCTTCGGATAATGAGGCAATAGATAAATCAGACATATATTTAATTTCCTTTTACGTTAATTGCTTTCTTAAAACGATTCAGACGCCGAGCAATAGATATATCTAAACGTTGCTCAGCCAATTCCATTTTTGCGCCACCTATTACCTTAGTATCAATTAGTGGTGTTACCTTAACTTGCTTAGCCTGGGGATAATAAGCTGCAAACGGTT
This sequence comes from bacterium, assembly GCA_021846765.1. GTDB lineage: Bacteria > Patescibacteriota > Saccharimonadia > Saccharimonadales > UBA4665 > JAJZWH01. Next base: position 5,125 of record JAJZWH010000043.1, read on the forward strand.
TAGCTAATTCTTGATAAATTTTTTCGGGTAATGGGCGAGCAACTCGAGCCAAAATATCTATATATCCAGATTGAGCCCAAAATTTCTGGACGTCACGCATTAATGAACCTAGTTCACTAACTCGATGCTCTTCTAGTAAGTAAGCCGCGACTCCTGTAGACAATTTCTGAGTTTGTTGACTACCTTGAGCTAGACCAAGATCAGCCACAACGCGAGCTAATTGATGGAGAGGAATTTTACTAGACATTATTCTTTAAGCCTTTCTCCCAGCTAAAGCTCGTTCAATTAATGATGCATCTTTGTGGGCGTCGACCTTTTCATCCAAAACTATGGATGTAGCTGAAGCTACTAAATTGACCATTTCTTTTTCCAATTTTTGTTTAGCTCGAGCTAATTCTTGATTAGCTTTAATTTCTGATTCTTTTAAAATTAAATCAGCTTTAGCTTTGGCGTCGTTTTCGGCATCTTTAATGATTGTTTTAGCTGTCTGGTTAGCATCAGTGATAATCTGGTCAGCTTTAACCCTAGTCAGATGTAGAGTTTTTTCAATTTTATCCTCTAAGGCAGCTTCATCATGACGCATCTTTTCACCTAGCTTAACTCCATCTTCAATCAGTTGACGTCTTTGTTGCAAAATTTTAATTATCGGATTAAACGCCCATTTGCGCAAAACTAGCAAAGCTAATACAAAAGTAATTAACTGAATCACTAAAGCCGAACTATCTACCCCTAAGGCACCAAGGCCTGAAGAAGAACTCGATGCGATAATCTGATAATTAATTGGTGTCATCTATTTATTGCGACCTTTTTACTTAACAATGAATATAGAGGCAAAGGCTAATAGGCCGAAAAGCTCGACAATTGCCACAAAAATTAATGCTTGACCTAAGAACTTTGCTGCTTCTGGATTACGACCAACAGCTTGAAGATAATTACCACCAATTAGTCCAATGCCAATACCTGGCCCTATAAAACCGCCGCCAATCATTAATCCTTTGCCGATAATAGCGGTGTTTATTGCCTCAGTTAATGCTACCATATTATTTATCCTTACTCCTTAATATTGTTACTTAAATTAATAATCATGATCATCGACTAGCTATACCCATTTAATTTATATCCCATTAGCTCCTTGGGCAACTTGCCTAGATTCATCTTTCATTGTTTCAGGAACATCTGCCTCGGTCAAGTATTCTTCTCGAGCCAAATCGTTATGATCGTGGGCATGATTAACTGCAACGGCTAAATACATAACCGAAAGAATAGTAAATATATAAGCCTGCAGGGCACAAATAAATATTTCAATTAAATAAAAAGGTAAAGCCGAAACTGGCGCTGCAATATGACCTAAATAAGCAAAAACATCAATCACAATCATGCCAATGGTGACATTTAGATATAATCGTAGGGATAAACTAATTACTCTAGTTAAATCTGTTAACATCTCGAGTAATCCAATAATAAAATACAGCGGATTCTTAGGACTCCCCACAAAAAAATGACGCAGATATATCTTTAGTCCACCGGATTCTTTAATCGATGCATAATATACTAAGCCCATTGTTATTAAGCCCATAGCAAAAGTTGCATCTAGATCTGCAGTAAAAGGCCTAAGTAATGGTGTAGAGCCATGTTTAAAAGCATCTCCAATTACTGGCAATAATTCACTCCAGTTGTTAAATAGAATAAAGAAAAATAAAGTTACAAAATAAGGAACGTATTTCCGACCAACTTCAGGTCTAGAAAAACTAGACTCAACCATACCAATTACAAAGCTAACACCTTCTTCTACTAAACCGACGAAACCTTTCCCCGGATAAAGTCGGACTTTTCTAGCCGTCCAAATAAACAGAACAATAATAATTAAAATAATGCCCCAACCATAGAGCTCGCTATTACTAATCGCTATCGAGTGAAAATTAAAAACTGTTTGTGGAGCAACATAAACCGAAGGTCCACTAGAAGCAAATATATTGAGGTTCATTTATTTTTCCCTTTAGTAAATTCTGGCAATTGTTTAATAGTTCTCCTAACAATCAGCACCACCAATGCCACCGCAATAACAAACCACCCAAAAATAAACCAATTGGCTAATTTAAAATGCTGATCTAAGTAATATCCGCCAACTATAGGCACCATAACAGCTATGGCCATTTGCCAACTCATTGATATTGAACTATTAATAAATAGTTGCCTTGTTTGAAAAGAATCAGGGTAACTAATATTAGCCTTATCTTGGCCATCGTTGGATAATACCTTAGGTGGTCGTTTATCTGCCATTTCTAATCTATTATACAAGAGAGGTTAAAATTATGGCAAACAATAACTAAAAACGTCTATAAACAATTCCTTAACTTAAACATAAACAGTCCAGGAAATCCCTTTTAATATCCGCCAGAATAGGTATATAATAAGGCTTGTTATGAGTAACTCAAAAAATACAAGTTCAATTATTGTTTACAGTGCAACCTGGTGTGCTTTTTGTCATGCGGCTAAAGGTTATCTAGACAAATTAGGCGTTAAATATACTGATCTTGATGTTGAAGCAGATCCTAAAAATGCTCAACAAGCTGTTAGTAAAAGCGGCCAAAGAGGAATACCTGTCATTGATATTGAGGGAGATATTATAGTTGGTTTTGATCGGCCTAAAATCGACAGCTCTCTAAAAGCTCATAAAGTTATAGCTTAGTTTTTTGATATTTATCACAAATTGTCGGTGGTTATTCTTACACCTCAATAAAAGCTTGAAATGTTAGTATACTTCTAGAAAATGTAACTAGAGGATGTAAAGAGATGGACAGTGGATACGAGATAGCAGATATCGCCGCCCAAAGAGTCATCGATCGAATTAACGAACAGCCAGAACTGGCTATTGCAGTATTAACAGAGCTGAGAGAAGACCCATTATACTCTTTAACTAAAGCTAACCAAATAGAAGAAAACTATGGAACCGAAGGAAGAGCTTTTCATCAGTTTTTGGGAGAAGTTATTAGTAATAGGGAACTATATTTAAGAATAGATATTGGTAATGAGGCTATTGACTCTGCCGCTGAAGATCCTGCTATAAGACAATTTGCCAATAATTTGAAAATAAATGCCTACATATTAACAGAAGATG
>JAJZWH010000044.1 GCA_021846765.1 bacterium
AAAGACGACAAAGAACTTCATGGACAAATTAAATCAATATCTTTTGAAGAAGGTGACCCCATAGATGTTAATGGTGATGAAACTACGGCCGAAATAGGTACTACTATCTGCAATCGGATCCAAAGCATTGCTAAAAAAATTGGCATAAAAGAACCAAATTCTACGGCGTTCCCAGAGGAAATTCTAATGAATAAATTACTTGGCATTATCCAACACAAAGCCGGTTTAAACGAGGACTTAGTGCCCCTATTTAAGGGTGCTATGGCAGACTTTTACATGCGTCAGAAATTTACTACACCAGCAATTTCAAGTGGTGACGGAGGGGGAATAGACAAAGCTCGGTCAGATGTTATTCAGGCAATGGAAAAATTTGAAGGCAGAGTAACTGTAGACACTATTGAGAGCAATCCGGCCGTACTCAGTGAAGGCAGTACAATTCAGACCAATGGAGAACAGCTATGAGTAGAGCTGGCATGAATAACTATAAAGGTGTGACGTATCAGGCTTGGTCGGCATTATTATTATTCCTTCTTAAACTTGAAGAAGGAGGATTTGAATCAGTTACCCTAGAAGACAAAAATTGGGAGGACTTTACTCTTAATTATAGTGGTACTAAGAAAATAATTTGTGAAGTTAAAAATCATTCTCGTCCTTTAGGAAAGCCCGAAGTTAAAACTATCTTGGGGAAAATTATATCTAGAAAGGAACCATTTAATAAAAACGATGCGGTACTAATTATTTGCCCGCAAGTCAAACCTGAACTAACCAGGAATCTTCAATATATTGGTTTGTTTCCTCAAGTGGTTGAAGAATATCATAATCTCGGTTTCTCTGACCAAGAAATTCGTTTACTATCCAAGACTTCGTTTTTTACAGCCAAGGATAGTGCGTATCTTTATGAAGAGGCCTCGGCTTACTTCTACGCAAAAATCGGATATTGGTTACCCCAAAATGAAATAGATGGCTTAGTTAATACCGTATTGGTTAAGCAAATTTATGAAAAGTCTACAAAGGGTGAAACATTTACTCGTCAGGATCTAGCAAGTGCTATCGATGATTATAGGCAGCAAAAGATTCAACAAAATGGTGTATACGACTCCGAACAAACTGAGATTGAAACACAAATCAAGACAGTGCTCGATGATATAAAAAACAAAAGAACTACAGCTCTAAAGCGTGATCTTACGGTATTAACCGGGCAGCCTCAGAAAATGTTTATTGTACTCGATGCAATATTTGAGCTTGACGACTTAGAGCTATCAGAATGGGACTTCTTATGGGCTCCTTTGTTGGATAGGCAATATGCTTCTAGAGTAATTTTTAAGTTCGGTAAACACCTTGATAACGAACAAAACTCTAAGTACATAGTGGAGCTATTTACCAAGCAGATACTTTCGCTGACCAACAAAGCATCCGACAGTATGCACAGTGAGGTTGCTCTACGAACTGTTCAGAAAATTCTTGACCAGTATCCAAATCTTGTCGACTTAATTTACGAATTTTGCAGAGAGTACCTAAGCAATAAGTCTGCTGACTATACTCAGCTAGAAGGTCATAGAGATAGTATGGAAGAGAAGCAACTCATTTCAAAACTTATCCTCAATACTTTCAATATTTACGCCGAGAGTGACAATGTTGAAATGAAGCAGTCTATTTTGGATTTAATAAAGCTGCATTTTAATTTAATCGAAGATGATGGCGAACATTCAATATATACCCCACCTCAGATATTCAATATCGTTAGTCAATATATCCAGAGCGATTTTACTAATAACTTCAAGAAGATAGTAGAGATACTGGTGGAGCAATATAAAAGCTCTAATTATTATGGTGGCAGCTTCACAGGATGGGAGCTTGCGGGAGGAACGTTCAGCCAGTCGGGTGACCACTACTCCATCAATGATAGGCACTTTATTACTCAGGCTCTAAAGCCCTCTCTGTCAGCATATTACAACGAAAATCCTGAAGAGACGTGGAGTTTTATAGTTAATAAATGTGTGGCACGAAAAATAAAAGATGTGTCAGCAGAAAAGCCTGATTTTCTTGGTAGAGCCTGCATCTCAATTTTACTAACGGAGTTCAAGCAAGGCGTCCATTCTGCAGAAGCTTTCGCTATCTTAAAAGACCAGATGCTGATGCGTAAAGGAATTCCCTCTAAATTTGAATTGATATTTCAAGAGCTTTATAGAACTATGGCTATGCCGGATGATAAAAAATGGGCTTTGACCAAGCTGTTTCTTGATAAGTATAAGTTACCCAATAGCGTCTTCGTTGAACAAGTTACTTCCGACCTTGCTATAACCGGACATGAAGGTGCTCTCGATGCTATTAAGTCTTGGGTTAACGACCCAGAATACCGTAAACAACAAACAAGGCATACCTTCTTTGTTTCACAGAGTATGTTTAAGCTCCTAGAAACTCCAGCAGATTCTAAAACGTTTTTAACTGGTATTGAAATACTTAAGACATATATCCAGACTGACGATTACCAAAAAGAACTGGACACTTTTTATGCTTATGACATCACTGGAGCCATTGCCAAAATTATAGTAAAAGATTTTCAGATTGGTATAGAAATTCTCAACGAGATTTATAAATCATCGGAAAAACTAACCGTAAACCAGCAGCTGGCAATTAGTCATGCACTTGAGCAATTGGGGAAAGAGGATAAACAGCTACTTAAAAAGGCCTATGATAGCTTCGTAATACCGATTATCTTTGACGATCTTAAAGGCGATGCCAAGTTAATCAAAAAACGCTTCTCGCATAACTATTCTCGGGAGCTTATCGTGCAGTTTGCGGAACACCTCGCTGAAGCAAGGCTATATGACGAAGCCCTAGCACTTATACGCGTATTTATTAATGACCCAAACCCAAGTTTGCAAAACGAACCTGAAGATCCAGAAGGCACTTTTAACTACCATGCAAAGATCCTAGTTGGAGAAGAAAACAATACGATTAATACAGTAAGAGGATGGTGCTCTTGGGCTCTTACGAAGTTTATGGCAGTCGGTGGTCGTAAATACTTACCTGAAACTATAGGCTATGTGGAACAGCTGACAAAAGATCCTAATTTTTACGTCAGAGTTCAGTCAACTTTCCCTCTAACAGGCTTAGTTCAAAACAGACATACCGTCATGCCAAAGAATAAGAATGAGAGATTCGTTAGTCTCGAACTTGCAAATAAAATAGAGTCCATCGCCTTTTCGATGTTAAGAGACAAAGAGAATCAAAAGTACTCTATAATTATGAAATATGTAGCTCATGTATTTGGACCAATGCGGAGCATGACCGAAGATCAGGCGTGGGAAGCGTTAAACATCTTTAAAAATGTGTCATTCGAAAACGACATTGATGATGTGTATCCTTTGTTTGTTTATTATGCTTTGTTCCGTGGGGAAGCATATAAGAACCCAACATTCCGGGAGCTTTTTGGAGATGAACTTTACGAGAAGATAAATCAATATAAGAGCAAGCGATTTGAAGAGCTACTTGAAGAAGTTATCAAAACAGGCAGCTCAGATATTAGAGGTAGGATTGCTTGGCAATTCTGGCAGTTACCAAAAGATTCAGGTGAAGAGTTTGATAAGTTATATAATCTTTCGTATAAATACTTAAAACTCATTGCTACGACTCCTTATGGCAGACATGTCTTTGGTGATATTTACTACTTTGCAAACGATTATCTAGAAAAAAAACCAGAGGAATCTCTTGAGCTATGGCAACTATGCATTGAAGAAGAAAGAGAATACCTCAAACAGAATGAAGAATCTATTCGACAAGGAGAATGGTGGCCTAGTCACTATAACAGTTCCATGTTGACTCAAATGCGGCAAACACTTGGAGATGAAAGATATATAAGTGCTTTAGAAATCCTGCTCGATTACCCTGTAAAATTCGATCCAGGAATAGACCCTCAAGTCGCTTATGCCGAGTTAAAGCAAATCAATACAGTTAAAGCAAAGAACTTGCTGAAAAATCTATCCGATAACTACCCGGGTCTTTATGTTAATGAATGAATGTTTTAGCAGTTAGTTAGACACATCATGCTTGAATGCTTTTTGCATCAAAGCTTGAAATTGGTGATCTAGTTCTTTAGACTGAGTGAGCATTTTCTGTTTAATCAACTCAGCATTTTTTACGATACCAGCAAATTGATTTTGAAGAGTTAATTCTGGGAGCAAGAAAGGAAACTTCTTTAGTTGGGTACTGTTTATAGTGGCTATACCAGTAGTTTGTTTCGCTGATTTTAAAAAGTATCTTTTCCCGTGCGGAGAACTTATAAGCGCACTTGCGTATTCAGGGGCAACAATATTATGGTCAAACCTTACTCTAAATATATGATTTTGATGGATGCAGTCTTCAATTTCACCACGCCAAATACCACCCCTGCCAAGTTTATCTGGATCACCACCTTCTGTTAGTAAAAGATCACCGACCTCAAGTTTATACTTCTCTATGTCATTAACTGTGGCTTTAATAGTTTTAATTTCTCTTAAGTCAATAAAACCATCCTGAACATTTGCAACACGCATATAAGGAACGTCGATCGTAAACTTACCTTCAAGTTTTCGGCCTTTTGTTACACCAGATCGAATCTCAGCTAAATTTTCAAGTAATTCTACGGTTAAGTCGTTTGAATTATTCACAGGATCACCAAACATATCTAAAAATACCGACTTTAAATACTCATCTAAAAGCCCAATTGATTCTTTCCGTTTCTGACGCAGTAAATTTGCTTCATCAAGAATTCCTACAATTTGTTTTTGCTTTTCGAGAGTTGGCGTTGGAATATCTATATCATTAATATAACTCTTTGAGATATGTTTTAAGCCCGCACCCTTAAATCCATTCTCTAATAGCTTGATATTGCCTAATAAGTAGTAGTAAATAAACTTAGTATCAAAATTGTGTTTTTGCTCATCATTGAGTACTGCTACTAGGCAGTCTGTAGAAACTGAAAAAGCGTGTTCATAGTAGTGAATACTTGCGTTTCCGCCGGTACCAAGAATAAGACTCTCGCCTTCAAATTGAAAAGTATCTAGAAATTTTGATAGCACAGGGCTTGATGTAAAGAAGGGGTGGACGCCAGCCGCAAGTCCATCCCCAGCCTTAATGTGTGATTTATCTTGAAAATCTAATATTGCAGAAAACTTCATAGCTTAGAGCTTCTTCAGATGTTGAAGGCTATCAAGTATATTTTGTTCTAGCTTCTCAATCTTCATTATTATCTCATCGGGGCTTTCATACTGCACTTCTTTATAATCACTTTGTTTGTAACGATTAATGCTTAGATCAAAATCTGATTCTTCGATTTCTTTTTTCTCTATGCAAAAGAACTTACTATTGATCTTGTTCTCGGTTTGGCTTTTTCTATTGTTCCATTTTTCAACGATATCAGGTAAATCTCCACCACCGTTGATCCGACTTCTCTTATCGTCTAGCGTAAAACCATCAGATTGCATGTCATAGAACCACACTCTTTCTGTCTGTCCACCCTTAACGAATAATAGTATTGCGGTACTTACTCCGGCGTAAGGTTTAAATACTCCACTAGGCATTGAAATTACACCCTGAAGCTCACAATCATTAAGCAACATCTTTCGAGCTTGCTTGTGGGCATTACTTGAGCCGAAAAGAACACCATCAGGGACAATGACACCAGCTCGACCACCGATTTTTAAGGATTTAATGATTCTGTTAATAAATAACAGCTCAGTCTTTGTAGTTGGTAGCGATAGGGATTCGTTGATGTCACCTTTATCGATGCTCAGGGCAATCCCATATGACCGCCACCTCTTATGCTACCGCTACTCCGAGTAGTTTCTCTAGATAGTCTGTACTCCACCCAGCCTTATGTCGACTAATCTTAATACCTACTTTTCTGTTTTTGTCTCCCCTTATGATGTTTAGGGCAATATGTCTAAGCACTGCCATGTTGGCTGGAGCATTGCCGGTGCGTATGCGGCTTTCATCCTCTCTGAAGGCCATGTCAATGACCCAGTGTAAGTTATTCTCAACTCCCCAGTGCTCTCTGACGGCCTGTTGCAACCTTTTAGCTGTTGGTTCTTCATCACTACAGATATAGTATCGACTTTCAGTAGCCTGATGTGTTTCCCCGGTGTTTGTTACTGTTCGCTCAGCCGTGACTTTCGCAATAGTGTGTAAACCAACCCAGTTATTGTTATGCCTAATATGATCGTATAGTAGTGGGCCGGTAATGACTTCACAGGTTCGTTTGTCGATTCTTCCATGACCCTTGTCTTCAGTAACGTTAATATCTCTGGGTATGGTCTTGTCTGCAAATAAGGTCTTGATGTCTTTGTATAAATTACCTTGATTGCCTTTAACTGCTAGTAGGTAGTCACCACCTTTACTGACAATATCTGATGCTATATCTGCTTGGCAGCCCATAGCATCAGTTGTTATTAAACAACCCTTAATATCCAGCAGTTTTAGAAGTTCAGGTATAGCTGTGATCTCATTGGATTTTTGGTCTGTAGCAACTTGGCCCAGAGCTACGCCATTGGCAGTGGCAAAGGCACTGACCAAGTGCAGTGGTTTGGTATTCTTGCCAAAGGTTCGTCGGTTAGTCTTGCCATCAATGGCAATAACCTTGCCGCCTGTCAGAGTAATAACCGAACGGATCCATAGAGCAAAGGATGACTGAAACTCCTTGGGGTTAATAAGAGCAAACACTCTACCAAAAGTATTGTGAGATGGTATTCCGTTAGGCAGTTCTAGAAAACCCTTCAGCCAGTCTATTCTGTCGTGGCCAAAATGCTCTATCTCTACCCAGCTGTCTGCTCCAGCAATAACTCCGCAGATAGCAATCATGATGATGCTAATGAGTTTGTGGGCACTGTTATCTGCCCGCATGTCGGTGATGGTAAGAAAGTGCTCGGTGATGTTTGTTGAGGCCTTAGCCATAAATATACTCCTTTGGTAAGTTTTTGTTTTACCATCCGAGTATACCGCAATTAGCTTGACTCAAGCAGAGATGTCAATAGAGGGTACGGCCATATGGGATTGCCCTGTATCGATGCTGCCCTTGAAAGGGGGATTGGCCATTATCACATCGAAGTGATTATCTTCGTCGTATTTTTTGGATAGGGTATCTTTCTGTTCAATGTTTGGGCTAGATATACCGTGCATCATTAAGTTCATTAGTCCAATACGTACCATACTTTCATCCATGTCGTAACCATAGAATGTTTTTTCTTTTAAGTGTTGCCATTGTCGTTCATCTGTTAACTTGTCGCCAAGCTGACCTCTTACAAGCCCATTCTCGTCGGTTTTTCTATGTTCTTTACTGGTATAGGCGGTTAGGATGTGTTGATAGGATCCTAATAGAAAGCCCCCCGTACCACAGGCGGGGTCACATATCGTATCTCCAAGCTTTGGGTCTACGAGCTCACACATCAGCTGAATGATATGTCTAGGCGTGCGGAACTGACCTAATTTACCAGCGCTGGTTATTTCGGACAGCAAATATTCGTAAATATCACCCTGGGTGTCTTGGAAACCCTGTCCGTCTAACTGTTCTCTTTCAACTTCATCAAAGATTTCATCAATAATACTTACTGCTTCAACTAGCAGAGACGGCTTAGTAATTATAAAAACCGCATTTGCCATGTGTTTTGCATAATGGCTTTCTTCGTTATCTAGGGTTTTAAGAAAGGGGAATACTTTGGTTTGTATGTGAGTGAGCATCTCACCACCCTCAAGTTGTTTAAAGTAGCTCCAGCGTAGATCTTCTTTGTCACCTGCAAAGATTGACTGATATTGTTCGCCTGTGAATTCTGCATCTTGTCTTTTCTTAATATCTATTTCGTCTAGCCGTTTCATAAAAAGTAAGTAAGAAATCTGGTCTATAGCAGTAAGTGGATTAGAAATGCCTCCGCTCCAAAACTTATCCCATAGTCGGTTGATTGATGATTTAATTTTGGTGTTAAGCATACTGCAAAATCCTATCAGTAAACGACAATATCTCTGTCTGTAACTTAGGAGTAAATACCCCCAGGAAACCCCGATCATTTAATTTGGTAAAAGGTTCACTAACGAGATCCTTTTTAGTTAACTCGCCATTATTAATAATAAAATCTCTAAGGACAATCAAAAATTGTATCTGATTGGGGGCAA
>JAJZWH010000045.1 GCA_021846765.1 bacterium
TCTCACGCTTACTTTTATTTATAACGTATGGCACCACATATACATGATTTTCTATTTTAATAAGATATATCCTTTGGTTGAATCTATCTGGAGCTGGATGTTCTAAATCATCTAATATGTTGCCGCTCTGTATAAGTACCAATAATTCATCAAAGCCTATACCCCTTGTGAATTTTAGCAGTTGATTCTTTTCATCATTAAACTTTATACTGAAATCCATACTATAAGTTTATCTAATAATACATTGAATGTCAATACAAGTAAGATTTGCTACCTACAGAATATGAGAGGAACCTAATTCCTCATGCCCAGTGACAACACAGCTTAATACCTGAGTTCTAACTTCGTTGCATACGGCCAGCCAATATATAGTGAGTTAGCCAGTGGGGTAAGCTTCGATATTATTACCAAACGGGTTAATGATGGCCAGCCAATTTGACATATAGGCATTATTATGTATAATATTGTTAACATTTTAAGGAGACAGTATGCATAATCCAAGAACACATGGTGAAATAGAACTAGAAAAAAACCTTGCAGCACTAAGAGATATAGTTGATGCACATGTGGTAGCATTCCCAGACGATGGAGACCCAGAGGGAATATTTGAGAATGAATTAATGTCACTTTGTCATAACCCTAAAGAAGACAGGTATGGCATTAAAATTGTAGATCAAGAGACTTATGGTCCCGCCGACGATGAGAAAGTCGGTTTTATTGGTATGAGTCTGTTCTTTAATAGCTCTCTAGAAGTACAAGAGGCCAAGGTTAACTTAGAAGGCGAAAGAGGCGGTCGCATCGACAAACGCGTCGACAAACATAGCCTTGGACGTTTTGTAGCTGGAATATTAGTCCAAGTACAAACCGAACTGTCAGTCTTGAGTCACGACTAACATAACGGTGCCACATTGAAATGAATTTGTGCAAAGCTGAGCATTTTGCATCTAATCTCGTTAACCAATGCCAGACAGCATAAAATAAGCATGCAGTGAGCTGGGGTAGCTCCCCATAATTTATCGACGGTTATGATCTAAGAGGAAGTCATTGACACGGAACATTATATGTATGTATAATGTAATTACTATGATAGCATCAATTATAACAATCGGCAACTCGAAAGGTATACGTATTCCTAAGCCATTACTTGAAGAAAGTGGACTCGGTACTACGGTTGAGCTAAAAGTCAAAAAAGGTGAAATTAAGATTACCCGCGTCCGAAAATCTCCAAAAAGTAATAAAGCCCTAAATGAAGAATACGTACTAAGCCTAACGAGTCTTAGTGACTGGGACACTCCCGAGGAAGATAAAGCATGGGCTCATTTACAATAGGCAGTGTAGTACTTATTTCCTTTCCCTATGCAGACTTTTCCAAATTTAAGAAAAGACCCGCTTTAGTAGTTGGCAAAGCTGAATTTAATAACTTAATACTTTGTCAGATCACATCAAAAGCAGATACGAGTAAGACGGCAGTTCAATTAAATGACGTCGATTTCGTAAATGGTAGCCTTAATTTAACTAGCTATGTCCGTCCAGACAAACTTTTCACAATTGAACAGTCTGTCATAGAAGAGAAGATTGGTTTACTCGCTGATAGTAAAATAAAACTTGTCAGATCGAACATCAGTAAACTATTCAGTTAGATAAAAAGGTTCGAAAATAGTCCCTTATACCCAGTTAACATTTTCAAACCTGTTAATTAAGACTCGAAAACACGTTAGGCCCAGAACATAGAATCTTGCCATACTGTTATTGGTTGTTTTAAAGTAAATTTTATAATTTACTTAAGATTATGAACATATCAGGTATTCTCGACATCTTCGGTCTGCCAAATGGATCTTTTTATATATTCATGTCTTCTCTTTTTTAGATAAAGTTTTGTAAATTTTCTACTAGATTATATCGTTTATAAAAAATCTCTTGTCTTTTAGTGTGAATGATGTACGACAATACGTAAACATACTTCTCAATTATGACTATATATAATATTTGATTAGATTTTCTTGGAAAATAATGTCCTAGGTTACCTAAAATCTTTGAACTTAAAAGACATTCCTATAATTAAGCAGGAACTACATCAAATTAAAGTCATTACAAATGAAATAAACAAGAGACTTTTAATCATTGAAAATGTAGTTAAAGACCATGAGTCAGATATAAGAAGCCTAAAACGTAAAGCTGCTAATTAGTTATATCATCACTGCAAATTGCCAGCCATTTAGTAGAATACAATCATAACAGCAGCTTGGGATAGTAAATTGACGGTACTCAAATAGTTCGTAGAAAATCCTTGTAGAAATCTTAATCCTTATAATCACATAATTTCTGAAAAGATCAGAAATAACCTAAAATTAATTTGTACATGAATAAATACTCAATAAACATAATATATGTTCTAATTATGGTGGCCACAATTATTATTGTAGATATATTTAAATTTAGAAATCAATTCTGGGAACGTTTAATAGTCAATATTAGTATTGTTTTAGTTTATTTAACATTCTATTTTATATTTATAAAAACTCATTAATTATTATTGAAACATTATTTAAAACTTCTACATTAATTAAATTCATAGTTACTGGGTTTAAATTCTAAATATGAATTATTACTTTGCAAGGAGTAAAGTTATGAAAAGAGTCATGAAATTGAAAGTTCGAGCTTTAATCGATACAACAAGTCAATCATGTAATCAGCTCTTTATTGATGAGATCTTGAAGGTTTATCCTTCGAGAAATATAAATAATCTAGACAGCACACTCCATAAGGATCAAAAAGTATTGCGCATAGAATAAATAATAGTCATTTAAGTCCTACAAGAGACTATAAATTGTTCAGCCGTCATTCCTGCCGAATGGGCGGGATATATCATAGCTCCAGGATGTTCATTAGCATATTCACGAATCAAATTAACTGAACGCTTAGCATCAATGAGATTATATGACAAAAAAGATGGTGGTAATTGTATGCCATTGTAACCATTATCTAGTGCGTCGCCAATATATATAGCCGAACCTGTAGGTGTTTCTATGGCATAGGACATACTCCCTGAAGTGTGTCCTCTAGTTGCTATTGCTGTAATCGCTATATTCCCATATTGATGTTCTTCATTTGGCTCTACTGTTTCGGGCTTAACTCCAGCCAAGTAGGCCAAAGATTTATAATATTCTCCAAGCCTAGGAATTAAACCTTCACTATGCTGGTCACCAGTTAAAACATGACTATCCGCTTTACTTATATATGTTTGGGTATTAGATCCCCTAGTGGCAGCTACTAAACCTAAATGGTCATAATGAGCATGCGTTACATAGACAGCTCTTATATCATCTAAACATTTGCCACTTTGCTTTAAAAAATTAGATATTTTTTTAGCTTTTATATCTGTTCCGCCGTCAATTGCAATATAACTACCATCTTCCAATTTGATCAAACTTAAGGCTGCATAGCCTACAATCAACTGCTTGGCATTTGTATTAGGGCAAGTATTTTCATCTTCGATAGGTTTGACTTTGGCCAAACGGCTAACCAATCTATAGGCTAAAGGATTTTCCGGATTTGTCATAATAAATATATTATGACACTATTCGTAATGTATTACTACCCTTGTTCCATTGATTATTTTATTAGCTTGTTCTAGAAAATAACTTTATCAATAAAATCACTTTTTTGGTATTAGTAAAAAATATATTTAACAGTTTACAATTAAACTAGATAATGCATTTAACACAAGCGTCTAGTATAATCACAATTAATATTAAAAAGATTAATCAATTAACTTGGCAAAGTTATGAACTTAGAAAATAACTGGTGGGGCAACAGGAATGTTGCGATAATATTAGCTCTTTTAAGCTTATTGTTAATAATAGGAATATTCTTAAGAATTACCGAAGTTCAAGGTGCTAATTTTAAACTAACTTTCAATGTATACGCTCTAATTTCTTTTTTTGCTGCTGCTGTAGATATAGTAAATATACTTCTTGTACTTGTTAAAAAAAGATATACAGCTATAACGAACTGGTTTATTTTGTTTTTATTGGGTGCAACTGGTATGGCATTAGCCGAAGGCTTGCAAAGATCAAGCTCTAAAGTAGCCGGAGCTTTATTCTGGCAAAATATATATTTTATTTTCATGGTCTTACTGCCACCGGTTTTTTATTTATTTACAATCTCCTATGTATATGCTGGTAAAAAGAAATTTGTTTTATTAAGTCCAGTATTAATCTTTACTTGGAGTGTATTAGCTTTTATTGCTGGCAATGGAGACAATCAAATATATTTAAATATACTAGGACATATTCACGACACTCCTTGGGGTTATATTAGCGACCAAGGACCTCTATATATAATAATAATTATCTGGTGTGCATTGTTTTATATATTTGGCACTGGACTATTGATTCAATTTTTCAAAAAGAACCCTAGCGTGCTTATTAAAAAGCAAGTACGAATATTTCTATTAGCATTCTTGATGCCCGTTATAGTGGGCTTAGTTACCAGTGTATTTATACCACCACTATTTCCAAACTTAATACCTCCCTTAACTACTTTATTTGGGGCAATATCAGTCGTATTGATCTATTACGCTATTAGAAGATATCAATTATTTGTACTTGATCCAGATATCGTAGCTCAAAATATCCTGGATACATTAAATGAAGCAGTTATCATCACTAGACCAAATATGGTTATAGAAACCGTCAACAATGAAGCTCAAAGAATGATATCGATAGAAAAATCTCAATATGGACATATTAAACTTAGCCATTTCTTTAACCGAGAGTTATGGAATGTAATAATCACCAAAATTAATCAATCGGTTGGAGGTAATATAGAGCCTATATATAAAAGCCTAGTCAAAAGCCATAACGATAGAGAAATTCCTGTACGCATAGCTATTACTCCCCACCGAGAAGATGGAATAGTTACGGCCTACATTTTTGTATTAACCGATATATCGGTATTATCTAAAGCACTTGATGATCTTCAAACAAGTAATCAGGAAATAAGCAATAAAAATACCAAACTTATCCACCTAGAGAATCAATTAAGGGAAGAAAAAGCTAATGTAGAGCATATAGTTGAAATAAGAACCAAAGCTTTAATTGAAGCTCAAGAAAAATTAAAAGCAGCAGATCAGTTAAAGTCCGAATTTATTATGTTAACTTCTCATAATTTACGCACCCCAATCAGCATTGCCAGTGGATCCCTAGAATTATTACAAGAACCAGCTTCGAAAGATACATTTAATCTAGCGATAGAAGGTTTGAAAGATGGACTAAATAGATTGCGAGAATTAGTTGAAGACTTACTAACTATTAGTTCAATAGAATACGGTGATCAATTTAAACTCAATCCTGTAACCCTAGATCAAATAGTTAACCCATTAATTCAAGAAGTTTCTGACTTAGCTAAAGTTAAACACAATAAACTAATATTGAATTTACAAGATATGGATACAAAAATAATGGCTAATTCTACTTTATTAAAGGGAGCAATACATAATATTTTAAATAATGCCTGCAAATTTACAGATAACGGTTCAGTTACCTTTAGTACGAAAAAGAAGAACAATAAAATAATACTATCTACATCGGATACTGGCATAGGAATAGAATCGTCTCAAATACCTCAGCTCTTTAATAAGTTTCATCGTGCCTCAAGTGCTCTGACCAGTGATTATGAAGGTAAAGGTGTTGGCTTATATCTTTCCAAACTAATCATTGATGAACATCACGGCAAGATCAATGTTGTTAGTGAACCGGGTAAAGGATCCACCTTTACAATAGAACTACCATGCCAATCTTAGTTTAAAGCTTACGATCTATAAACTAGGCGCTTATATTAGCTTTTGATAATATTCGATTTTTAAACTAAATTATGGATCTTCGATTACAGGTTAATAATAAACAAATCAGTTATTATTCTTCGTTAACATACTTCTTGCCACGAAACCATGATGCTGCTGCAGCAACCAAGCAAGCGATTATTGCGAAAATAAAAGCTTCATGTAGTCCAGATAGGAATGGTTTACTAATTAAATTCGGGAAAAACCCATGGCCAGTCAATGTTGCTTGATTATGAGCACTAAGTTTATTTAAAACCTGAGGCTTTATTAAGGTCTTAATTGGATTATAACCAAGAAAAGCAGCAAATAAGACGGATACAGGAGGAAGATGAGCTATTCCTGCAGCTGTCTTTAGTGGTACACCGTATTTAGTTAAACCAGACAACAGTCTAGTTGATAACGTTGAGGTAAGTCCAACGATTATTAACGTAAAGAAAATACCAATAGACAAAACTTGAGCAGAGTTCTGAAAAGTGGCATTCATGCCACCACCCGCTCCTCTATCTTTAGATGGTAAACTATTCATTACTCCTACGCGATTAGGAGAAGCAAAAGCACCCATAGATAAGCCCATTAGCAATAAAATTAAGGCAAAATAAATGTAGCTAAAATTAATCGGCAATAAACTTATCAATACAAAGGAGATAGCAGAACCAATCATTCCAGCCGTAGCAAAAGGTCTTGAGCCTAATTTATCGGTTAGTATCCCAGATATAGGTCCTGCGATCAAAAAACCAGCAGTTAGAGGTAGCATAAAAATTCCAGCCCATAATGGAGTTCTAGAAAAACTATATCCATGGCTTGGCAACCAAATACCTTGAAGCCAAATAATTAGCATAAACATTAGTCCACCTCTGGCAATTGCCGACAAAAAGCTAGCCAAAACTCCTGCTGTAAAAGCTCTTATTCTAAATAGATGAAGCCTAAACATCGGCTGTTTAATAACCTTTTCAATAAACAAAAAGGCAATTATAAAAACAGAGCCAATTATTAGTTCGCTGAGTACAGCCGGACTTGTCCATCCCATAGAATGAGATTTATAAGGCTCAATACCATAAGTAATACCAATCATAATTAAGATCAGTCCAATAGCAAAAGTTATATTTCCCAGCCAGTCAATCTTGCCTCCAGATTTAGTATCTTTAGTGTCTTTAAGCATAAAATAAGCCCAAAGCGTTCCTGCTATGCCAAACGGAACGGATACCAGAAAGATTAAACGCCAATCGATTGGACCCAGTAATCCACCAAGTATTAAACCAATAAACGATCCACTAATAGCTGCTACATTATTAATACCTAAAGCTAAACCTCTCTGATGTGCTGGAAATGCGTCGGTTAAAATGGCCGCGGAATTAGCAATAATAAAAGCTGCTCCTACCCCTTGGACTACACGCATTAAGACTAAATAAAGGGCTCCATGAGTTCCATGCATCCATGTAATCGTTAATAAAATAGAGGCGATTGTATAAATCAAAAAGCCAAGATTATACATCTTAACCCTTCCGAACATATCTCCCAGCCGTCCAAAACTAACAACTAGTACACTACTAACAATCAAAAAGCTTAGAATCATCCACAACAAATAAAAGCTATTACTTGGCAATAAAGGGTTAAGTTTAATTCCTCTAAACACATCCGGTAAGGCAATTAGCATAATCGAAGAATCGATAGTAGCCATAATCACACCTAACGTTGTATTAGCTAGGGCTACCCATTTATAATTTTCTGACTTTCTGACGTTACTACTCAATATAGGCATTTTTTATCTATTCCTTATTTATTAAATTAATTCTTAACATCATCAAGCTTTTGTTGAAGCTTTTTAGATTTTTGTATATAAAAATCAGCTTTTTCGCTCAATGACTGAGCTATTTCTTTAATATTTTGTTCTTTCATGAGCAATATCCCATTACCCCTTGGGCTAGGCAAAACTACAAGTTTGTCACCAGCAGCTAAGGACAGAGCCCTACGAGCTTCTATGGGAATTACTATTTGGCCTCTTTCGCCCAAAGTAGTTATACTAAAAAAATCGATTTTATCTATCTTCATATCTTAACTACCTTTCGTACTTTACGTACTTTCCCTACTAACATAGTATATATTTGGGATAAATTTTTTGTCAATTCAAACTATAAATAATCGATTTCTATTTACTCCATCATGGGTTATAAAAGACACATGTCATTAGTTAGTTGGAGTGTAATATGATTCTGAACTTAAGCGTTAATATCAAAATAGGTAATAAATCTTGTTATTTAGATCTTCTTTATATATACTAATTATTCATCTAGT
>JAJZWH010000046.1 GCA_021846765.1 bacterium
GGCTAGTGAGCAAGGTGGCCATTGGCGCAGTCATTTCACTCATGATCTCTACAAACCTACCGTAGCTGACTAGGTTTGGAAAGTCAGAGGATAGTTGTGTACAGACATAGTCCAAGTAGTAATGCTTGAAATTACGATGATGGCTCTGATGAAAATGCACCATGATGGTCAGTATCTCACTTAAGGATAGTTTAGAGGGGCGATTACGTTGTCCTTCTCCTGAAGTAATACGTTGTGCTCGCCATTTTGGCTCAAACCCCTGACAAAATTCGTCAATGATGTAAAATGTAGCTATTAGTTCCATATTAGTGTCTCCTTTTTTGTTTTGTTTTATATACACAACTAGGATAACAGAGCTAACGCTCCATTATCCAGGGCAAAAGAGGAGGCGCTTATGTCGATCTGAGGTTAAATATAATACACACATAAGATTAGCGTTAAATGTATTGATAGTATCTGTCAAGCTCCCCAAATTGTGAACAACCTTTCTACGCTTTTTGCAGGCTTTTAGCATAAGCAACTAGATTTGTTTTTAAAGGACTATGAATACGCTTGGTATTGTAGTAATGAATATGTAAGGCAATAATCTTCAAGTACTTCAGATATATCTTTAAAATGGTTAAGTTGTCCTAGTTCTAACTTGAAATTACCAAACCATCTCTCCATAAAGACATTCTGCCAGGAGGAACCTTTGTCAGAAGCAGATAAAGTATCTCTAGCTTAACGCACAGTAGTTCATGTTTAAAACTTAGATATTCGCTAACTTGGTCAGAGTACTTATGGTGACCCGTATACAGAAAAGTTTACACCTGCTCCTTGAGGAGGCTAAGAGGTGGCGGAAAATACTCGCATTCTCTTACATATACCTAAGCACAGTCTAGGTCAAATACTATATTACAATTATTGTTTATGCTATGGTACAATAATTGTATGACAACTACACACCCAGGGCCGAAACAAAGACGAGATTTACAAGGCTATATAGATGAAACGGGAGTACTTCATAGAAAAGAGGATCGAATATTCGGCTTAGGACTTATTTGCTCACCCCATATAAACGTTCTCCAACGAGAACTGCTGAGATTCCGTAATCGAGCAAACTTCCATAGCGAATTTAAGTTTTCTCAAATAGCAACTCAAAACGTACTTTATTATCAAGGACTCATAGATGAAGTTTTTAAAGCTCCCGAAACGATGTTTGCCTGTGTTATCTATGACAAAGAAAAGCTAGTCATTAAAAATCATATAAAGGCGTACAACTCGTTTTGTGGAAAGTTAATTGGCGATGTAATAATGTCACTCGGTGATAACTTTAGCGACTATATAACAATATTGGCGGACGATCTATCTACCTCGAAAGATGATCACTTTGAACGTGAGATAAAAGCAAAGGTGAAACGAATAACGCGCAGAAACGCAGTGACTAACATTATACGGCTTGAGTCCCACGCAGTTACAGAGATTCAGATTTGCGACGTCCTACTTGGAACCATAGCGTATGCGTTCAAAATAGAAAAGGGGTTAGTCGCTCCAAATAAAGCAAAGTTACAAGTCGTAAAGTACTTACAGAAAAAATTACGTGTGCCAGTAATTTCAACTGACTTGGAAAGACGAGTTAAGGGAGTCAGGTTTAAAATTACCGAAATAAATCAGAAATAAAAAAAGATGGCGCTTTGCACGAATCGGTCAACGAGGACCAGTGCACGCTTTCCATCAACTTCAATTATGCATATCCCATCATAATATGTCAATTAAAAAAATATCAAGAAAATTTACAGACATGAAAACTATCGAACTCTAACGATAGCAAAGATAAAAATACTTATGGTGACCCTAGGCACCCCGCTTTATAAGCAAATAGCCCGAGAAATTATCCGCTGGAATTACGTATTAAACAAACTGGATGTCGGGATAAGTCGCAGTTAGCCTCTGTATACATCTTTCCTGTGTTTAATGCTTGTCACTTGGAATATATTGCCATCTATATCAAAAACTATTCGGTAATGACCAACGCGGAATCTATAACTGCCAATACTTGAATGTACTAATTGTCTAGCATAAGCCAAGGGGTCTTCTTGCTCAATGAAGAATTGAAGTTTTTTTGCAATTCTTTTGCGAGTAGTTTGGTCAAGCTTATCTATATCTTTTTTGCTGCTACCCGCAAATACAATGCGGTATTGGTTCATTTATAGTACGTCCCCAAAAACCTCATCGAAGGTATAAACATCTCCATGCTTTATTTCGTCACGAGCTCTAGATATAGACGCAATGTACTCACTATCTTTTAACAGCAATAGGTCTTCTAGTAAATCGTCATCAATAATAACTTTGCCTGTAAGTTTACCCCTGCTTTTGATAAACAGAATATCGTCTTTACCGACAGCATTAATAGTAGCCGATAGATTATTACGCAAATCCGTAGTATCTATTGTCTTAGTACTCATAATGTTATCCTTATATTACATTCCTATTGTACAGTTTGTTGTACGTTTGTGTCAATAGTGTGTTCTCAATAAAAAACCTCACGAGAACATAAAGTCCAAGCTAGGTGCTTCATTAGCCATTATAGAGTAAGTAGAAATAGACCAAAAGAATTTTATAAATTTTTAACAAATAAGTATCGGCTACAATTATTGTCGACTAATATTTATAACAATTTCTTATCTGTAACTTTCCTATGGTGACCCCTGCGGGATTCGAACCCGCGATTGCCGGACTGAGAACCCGGAGTCCTAAACCGCTAGACGAAGGGGCCATTCACTTAATACTTAGCTATAAAGCTAAGCTTACGTTTAACTATTGCACATAATTTCTTAAACAGTGATAATTAAAATAGTGAATCGTTAGTAATTATATATGACGAAAACATAAATTCTAGATAATGAACATATCACTTTATATCTATTTTGGGCTTGGGGCAATTATTGTAATTTTATTTATACTGTTAACAATAAAAAGACCTAAAAAAAGTACCCCAAACAACTCCAACATTGCAGAAAATCTAAGAGATGAAAAACAAAAATCTTCAATTATTCTAAATGCAATCGAAGATGGGGTCATATTGATTGACAAAGAAGGTACTATTCAATTATTTAATCCAGGGGCAGAAAAAATTACTGGTTGGTCTGTAGAAGATGCAAGAAATCTTAGTTATCAATCTATTATTAAGCTAGTTAATGATAAAAATGAGCCGTATGAACCCGAAAACGACCCGATAGCTAGAATTTTTAAAAATCCAGTGGATACCATCAGAGACAATAATGCTTTTTTAGTAACCAAGAACTCTAAACAAATACCTGTATCTATGAGTATTTCTCCTTTACTTGACAAAAACAAGCAAATAACCGGAGCCGTAGCAATCATTAGAGATGTAACCGAAGAAAGGATCGAGGAGAAACAACGGACTGAATTTATTAGCACTGCTAGCCACGAAATGCGTACCCCAGTTGCCGCTATTGAAGGCTATTTAGCCTTAGCTTTGAACGATAAAGTTAGTACAGTCGACACCAGGGCTAGGCAATATTTAGAAAAGGCTCACGATTCAACACAACATCTGGGAAAATTATTTCAAGATTTATTAACTTCAGCTAAAGCCGAAGACGGGCGATTAACATCTCATCCTCTAATAACAGAATTAGGTGATTATTTAGAACAACTTTGTAACGATCTACGCTTTGCGGCAGACAAAAAAGGACTAGCTCTAGAATTCAATATTGGTTCTAGCCAAAATATCGACGCTACTCAAACCTCAGCAGGCCAAAAAGTCATTAAGCCTCTTTACTATGTTTTTGTCGACCAAGACAGGATGAGAGAAGTTATAACTAATCTTTTCGATAATGCAGTTAAATATACTGAGCAGGGGAAAATTACCATTGGACTTACTGGCGACCAACATGTAGCGCAAATATATATTAAAGATACGGGAGTAGGTATACCGAGTGAAGATATTCCTCATTTATTTCAGAAATTCTATAGAGTTGACAATTCGGCCACCAGAACAATTGGCGGCACCGGGTTAGGTCTATACATATGCCGTAAAATCGTCGAACTTTATCAAGGTAGAATTTGGGTAGAAAGTGATACTGGTAAAGGATCAACATTTTTCATTAATTTACCAAGAATTTCTAGCGAAGCCGCAACTATCCAAAAAAGACAAGAAGCAGCTAATATAAACATCAATCCTATTACTTCTTTAACGACCCCTATGATACAATAATGATAAGCATAAGCCTAACTTAAAGGATACGCAATATAGATGTCAAAAGTATTATTAGTAGAAGACGACAACAATCTAAGAGAAATATATGAGGCTCGCCTGCAAGCTGAAGGTTATGATATCGTATCGGCTAAGGACGGAGAAGAAGCCCTAGTAGTAGCTAAAGCAGAAAAACCCGATCTAATTATTTCAGATGTGATGATGCCCAAAATCAGTGGATTTGAAATGCTAGATATCTTAAGAAATACTTCTGGATTAAAAGACATGAAAGTAATTATGCTTACAGCATTAGGTCAGGCTGAAGATCAGACCAGAGCAAATAAACTTGGTGCTGATAAATATTTAGTCAAATCTCAAGTTACTCTAGAAGATATAGTTAAAGTATCGCATGAACTTCTACAAGATTTACCAGAAGAAGAAAACAACACAAGTGAAACAGAACTAAACACATCGGCAGTAAGTGAGCCTGTTCAAGAGCAACCCCAAGTTACTCCAACCCCCAATCCAGAACCAGTAAGTCAACCTAGCGAACCGACACCTATAACTGCCAATGAAGCCTTTTCTCAGCCTGTTCAAGAGCAACCCCAAGTTACTCCAACCCCCAATCCAGAACCAGTAAGTCAACCAGAGACGAATATAAAAACCGATGAAATTACCGTTGACGATAACGGAGTGATTGCCCAAACCGAAGAACAAGAATCAATTATGATGAATCAAAAAATAAATGATTTTTTGAATACTACTCCAGACACAACTGAAGTAAATAATTCTTCAAACAATAATAGTCAAGTCAATCCACAACCATCAACTTCTTCTCAAGCTTCAAATGATCAAACCCTTGCCGAGGCGGTTAATAATCTAATGATGGATGAACCCAACGACGCTCAAACACAAGATTCAACAACAGTCACAACCCAACAAAACCCAAATAACAATGCCCTTGAAGAAAATCAATCTTCTGCATATGATAGCAACAATAACCCAGCACAAATTAATGGTAAAAAAGTAATTAGACCGATTAATTCAACAGAACCTACAAAAAGTTTAGACGAATTATTGGCCCAAGAAGAAGCAATGGAAAAAATTGCCAATAATAGCGATCAAAATAATACTAATAATACTCCCAGTAAACCATTTGACCCTTCCGATCCAAATAACATAGCTATATAATTCTCCGAAATGAGAATAAACGCCTATCTAGCCAAAGCTACAGGTATTAGCAGAAGACAGATAGATAAATTGATTCAACAAGGAAGAATAACTCTTAACGATAAAGAAGCCAGTGTCGGCATGTTAGTTAAAGAACATGACAATGTAAAAATTGATGGCCATAGTGTTAATACTCCGACTGATAACATATTGATTTCTTTAAACAAACCTGTTGGCTATGTAGTTAGTAGAAATGGCCAAGGAGCAAAAACTATTTATGATTTATTACCAAAAAATTTCTACAACCTAAAACCAATTGGTAGATTAGATAAAGACTCTTCTGGTTTATTACTATTAACCAATGATGGAAAACTTGCACAATCATTAAGTCATCCAAGCAATCAAAAAATTAAAACTTATCAGGTGATTCTTGACCACAAACTGAAAAATGAAGACAAAATAAAACTAAAAAAAGGTGTTAAATTAGTAGACGGCTTAAGTTATTTAAAAGTCAAAATAATGCCATCAGGATTCAGTGAATCTCTAATAATTGACATGGAAGAAGGCAGAAACAGACAAATTAGACGTACGTTTAAGGCTTTAGGCTACATAGTTACAGACTTACATAGAATTAGTTTTGGTCAGTATAAATTAAAAAACTTATCTTCTGGCAAATGGCGTAAAGAAGATCTTAAATAATTTAATCCTTGGAAAAATAATAAAACCAAAAACCAAAATTTGTATTTTTCCTATACAATGTATTTAATATGGCCAATAAAAAACTCCCTATAGTAGCATTAGTAGGACGCGCTAATGTAGGTAAATCCAGTCTTTTTAATGCTATCTTGGAACGTAGAGAATCAATAGTAGCCCGTGAAGCTGGAACAACTAGAGATAGTATATCTGCAAAAGCCAGCTTTCTTGGACAACAGTTCTGGATTGTAGACACGGCTGGCGTTAAAGACCCTGAAGATGATTTCGAAGAATCAATTCAAGCTCAAGTAATCCAAGCCAGCGAAAGCGCTGATATCATAATGGTGGTAGTCGAAGCACATATTCCAATCACTACGGAAGACCGATTAGTAGCTAGACTAGCTTTAAAAAGTAAAAAACCTGTAATTCTAGTAATTAATAAAGTCGATAAAACTAATCCAAACCAAGTTTATGAGTTTCTCAAGCTCGGCATTAAACAAACTATCAATACTAGCGTTACCCAATCTCAAGGAATCCATGAATTATTAGATCTTATCAGTAAAAATATTGAAAAAGTACCTTTTAAAAAAGAAAGCGAAAGACTCAAGATAGCTTTATTGGGCAGACCGAATGTTGGCAAATCCAGCCTTTTTAATAGTCTGTTGAATAAACAACAAGCATTAGTCGCTACTAGAGCCGGCACCACAAGAGACGTTAATCGAGGAATAGTCCGTTATAAAAACAGGGAACTAGAAATCATGGATACTGCCGGAATCCGTCGCCCAGGAAGAATAGAAAGAGGAGTAGAGCATTTCAGTGTACTCCGTACTCTCGCGGCTATAGAGGAATCAGATATTTGCTTTTTATTAATAGATTCTCAAGAGCCCAATGTTGGACTCGACCAAAAAATTGCAGGTATGGTGAAAAATTCAGGAAAAGGATTAGTTTTAGTGATTACTAAATGGGATGCCTATACAGCTAATGAAAATTTTGACTTTAATAGCTTTTTAAAAGATCTGTCTAGGGATTACGAATTTGTTTCATGGGCGCCTACTATAGTTACTTCAGCAATTAGCGGACAAAATGTTAGCAAACTATTTGAAATATCTCAACAAATCAAACAAGCAAGAGAACTAAAAATACCTACCAGTAAATTAAATGATTGGCTGAACAGAGCCGTAAGAGATCATCCACCAGCTGGACTAAAAAACCGAATGCCCAAATTAAATTATATAATTCAGGAAAACGATAACTCAATTCCTTCGTTTAAAATTTTTGGTAGCCAAACTTCTTATGTTCATTGGAGTTATAGAAGATACCTAGAACGCAAGATGCGAGAAGAATATGGCTTCTTTGGTAATCCAATCCAATTGTGGTTAATCGAAAAACACATTGCCCATAAACATGGCAAAAAACCAAATAATTTAATCGCTCAGAAAGATAGTTAAAATGGCATGGCTTCAGAAAAGACCACAAGTTGCACTACCAATTAATTATGTCACGATGGGACAAAACAATATTCTCATGCTTGTAGGTCTAGGCAATAT
>JAJZWH010000047.1 GCA_021846765.1 bacterium
AAAAAGGTAGAGATTACCAAAATCCAAACTCTTTGAGTATTACCATAGCCCACCCGTTTACCAATTTGCGAATAAACTAACGCCCCTGCGCCAGCTGCTAAAATAAAGGAAATTAAGAAATTAGACATCCTATTGATTATTAGTGTACTCAATACTCAGTTGATTAGCTATTTTTTCTAGTTCACTCTGCGATGGCCTTAGCACAGGTTGAGCATGAAATTCACTAACCGAAGAGAAAGGAAAAACCTTAACATGGGCATGATCAACAACTTCTAAACCCTCTACCATAACTCCAACTCTTAATTTGTCGGGGAAGGCAAGCTTAATCTTTTGGCCAACTTTTTGGACAGTAGCCATTAAGGCTAGGTAATCTTGATCATTTAGCTCCCATATACTGCCAACTTCTATTTTAGGAAAAACCAATACTTGTCCTATCTGGATAGGGTTAATATCCATAATTGCCATTGTTTTACTATCTTCATAAACCTTAACTGCTGGTAATTCACCGTTAATAATTTTTGTAAAAATACTGCTCATAACTAGTATTATATGCTTCTAATCGATTACTGTTAAAATGATTATTTTATAAATTAATTGTTAGCATCAATTAAGCTGGCAACTTTTTTAATGATCTAGATGCACTATCCGAAACAGCTGCATCGACAGTCAATTCATAATCAAAGAGCAGGGAACTAAATATTTAAGATATACTTATTGCATATGGCTAAAGCTGTTAATTTTACCTTTGAAACATATTCACTAGACAAGTCTAGGACAACGGCTATTTTTAACTATTCTATCGACTATCAGGACGGCTCAAAAACCAATTTAAGTGAAAAATTAATATTTCCTGTGTCTATTCCCGATAGTCTGCCCGCCAAGCGATTATTTCAAGCGCTACATATTGGGCTAGGCATTAGCTATTACAAAGTATTTTTGCCCCCAACGTTTACCATTCAGTACCACTTAAGCCAACTAGAAGCTGACTTTTGGAACAGCGTATATCGCAATGGACTAAGTGAATTTTTGTACGTCAATAAACTACCTGTAAGCAAGATGGCTACATTTGAAGGGTCAAATAGTTTAAAAAACCAAGTTCCAGTTATTGGCACAAAAACCGTAGCTATACTTGGTATAGGTGGTGGTAAAGATTCTATATTGGCTGGTGAACTATTAAAAAGTTTAGCTATTCCAGTCACTGGATATGTCCTAGCTACAGGTGATAATCATGGCCAGACCCAACAAGTAGCAAAAATTATGGGAGTTGATCTTATTGGCGTCCAACGGATTCTTGATCCACAAATTTTAGAACTTAATAAACAACCCGAAGCCTACAATGGACACATACCTATTAGCCTGATATTTGCTTTGGTCGGTCTACTGCTTTGCGTCGCTACTAAAGCTCGCTACATAGTCGTTGCTAACGAAGCTCCAGCCAGTTTACCGAATACCGAGTGGCAAGGTAAAACCGTAAACCATCAATGGAGTAAGTCCTTTGAATTCGAACAAAGTATGCAAGACTTTGTCCACAATACTATCGCTAGCGACCTAGACTATTTCTCAGCTATTCGTTCTCTCAGTTCAATTGCCGTTATGAAGTTATTTGGCCAATTTCCTAGCTATCTAAATGTTTTTACTAGTTGCAACCGTGTTTTTAGAATCGATCAATCCAGGAGACCGAACAACCGCTGGTGTGGAGAATGCCCTAAAGATCTCAGCACTTTCATTCTACTGGCACCTTGGATAAGCCAAGAAGTCTTGGAAAATATTTTTAATAAAAACTTGTTTGACGATCGCAACTTAGAAAAATTATTCCTAGAGCTGACAGGCGTAGAAGGTCATCGCCCGCTTGACTGCGTCGGCACCCAGGATGAAGCAATTCTTAGTCTAAATCTTATTGCCCAACAAGGTAAGCTAGCTAATACTTATTTGCTAGAAGTTGCTAGAAAACATCGCCTGATTATTGATAAAGATTGGTCAGCAGAACTTGCGAAGGCTTTAACTCCTAGCGACGAACAGGCAATACCTGCAGAACTTAAAGATCAATTATTACACCTTATCCAACGGAGGTTAACTTGATGCATAATTGGGATCTATCGAGGTTTAACAATAAAAATGTTATATTAACTGGCGAGAATCGGGAAATGACAGCCACCGCTGCTTTTCTGAAAAAGCATAGCAATGCCAATAGTTTGGTACATAAATTTGTAGATTTAAACAATCTAGCTAGTGCTTATGAACAATTTGCCAAACCAGATCTGGCCAAAACCATATTAATAAAATCCGCAGGTGTTCCTGGCAGTAAAATGGGAGCACCTTACATTACCAGCACTCAACTGTTTTTTGAGTTAATCCAACCGCTGGGTAACATAACCATTGGGGTAACTGGTACCAAAGGTAAAACTACTACAGCCAGTTTGATTGCTGCTATGTTAGAACAAGCTGGCAAAGAAGTTATTTTGTGCGGCAACATTGGTCAAGCTATGATTGCCTACCTAGACAAAGCTACACCTTTAAAAATTTTTGTCATTGAATTAAGTAGCCAACAACTGGAAGAACTAGAAGTTAGCCCACATATTGCTTGTGTGACCAATTTATATAATGACCACCTAGACTACCACGGGTCATTAGAAGCTTATTTTGAAGCCAAGCTTAACATTGTAAGGTTCATGGGCCCTGATGATATCTTTGTCTACAACCCTAACTTCGAGCTTTGTAGAGAATGGGCAAAAACCAGTCAAGCTAAATCTATAGTTATTAACCCTGACGAGCAGTTGGACATGTCTAAAACTAAGCTAATTGGCGACCACAACCGACTCAACGCCATTATGGCTAAAACCGTCGCTAAACAAGTTGGAGCAAACGAGCAAAATTGCCTTGTTGCAATCAATAGTTTCCAGCCTATAGAGCATCGATTGGAAAAAATAACCACAATCAATGGAGTTACTTTTATTGACGATGCCATTGCCTCACAACCGGAAGCCGCTATCGCCGGCCTAGAGGCGGTAAGCAAAGAATACGGCCCAGTCAGCGGAATACTATTAGGTGGTCAAGACCGAAACTACGATTTTACCAATCTAATGCTTAAACTTTATCACTTTAAGGTAATGAATTTGGTTCTCTTCCCAGATACCGTCGATAAAATGAAAGCTGCATTACCTCAAGGTTATCAACCAGCAATATTGGAAACAAAAGACATGAACCAAGCAGTTAAATGGGCTTATCAAAGAGCTCCAAAAGGCTCAGTCGTACTCCTAAGTACTGGCGCCCCCAGCTATTCATTATGGAAAGATTTTGAACATAAAGGCAACCAGTTTCAGAAAGCCATCAAGCTATTATAAAGTATCTGAATTGTAATAATATGGTATGTTTTCTTTTGAACTTTGATCTTTATGAGATTGGCAATAGCTTCAACCACTAATAAATAATAAAGCAGGTATTAAACCTCTGGAAACGTCAACGAAAGACGGTATTTTAGTGCTTAAGTTAACGGCAGTGAATTGGCGGAGAGAGAGGGATTCGAACCCTCGGTGCTTTAATAAAAACACACTTGTTTTCGAGACAAGCCAATTCAACCACTCTTGCATCTCTCCATGTTTAATCTAACAAAAATCATTGTAACATCTCTTTATCTTGTACTAGGATAGCAGCCAGTAAGAAAAACTGTTAAACTTAAGCTCTGAAAAGTATTTGCGCGTGTAGCTCAGCTGGATAGAGCGTTGGCTTGCGGAGCCAAAGGTCGTAGGTTCGAATCCTATCACGCGTACCATTTGTACAGTTACTTCTGTCGTAATTTTTCTAAACTACAGATTCAATCTGTTCGAATCCTCTAGGGGTTGTTATTATTTAAGATATTAGGATTTAATGAATGAGGAAAGGACGAGTAATGATTGTGCAGCCAAAGATTAATACCAGGAAAGGTTCTGCAGAGATGTTTACTGGAGATGTATACATTGACACAGTTGTTTATAGCGTTGAGTCTTCTCCGATTCGTGTTAATTCTGTACATTTTACTCCTGGCGCTCGTACAGCTTGGCACTCCCACGCTGTTGGGCAATACTTGCACGTAGTAGAGGGTACTGGGCTTGTTCAAGAGAAAAATGGAGAAGTTAAAGTCTTGAGGCCAGGCGATACAATTTACACCGAGCCAGGAATATGGCATTGGCATGGTGCCTCAAAAGACAGTTTTATGACACATCTCGCTATATGGGAAGCCCCGAGTACAGGTAAAGAGAGTGACTGGGGAGAACATGTTTCTGATGAAGAATACAATAGGCAGCCTTAGTCTATAATCTAGTTTGTATTCATAAAGTATTTCCTAAAACCATATTCTTAAATCTCTACTGAAACTTCCATGTAGCAGCTAAACTATCGTTTTTAATTCTGGATATTATATTAACTTCTTAAATTTTCCTAAAAATTTTTGCTATAATAAAATTCTCAATGACTGAATATGTTAGCAAATCTGACCTTACTGTAGCCCTAAACGAAGGGTTTGATAATGTGTATAAAAAGCTAACTAATCATTTTGATATGCGTTTTGATAAATTAGAACAAGATATCACTCAAATCAACAAAAAGTACGAACATCTTATTGTTACTCTTGATACATTCCTAAAAAGACTAGACGACATTGAAGCAGATAACTCAGCTAGAGATGCTCAGCTTGCAAGATTAGAGCGTTGGATTGAGCAAGTAGCTTCAAAAACAGGTGTCAAGCTTGAATATTAGCTTTTGATAAATATAATTTTACTGCATCAACCTCATTAGTTATGCTGACAATTGCTTGGTAATAATTTTTTCTGAACATATCAAGTAGGGGTTACCAAGCAGAAATCTGACTTAATTTAACAGAGGTACGTTAAGCCTCTGTTTTTGATAGCTTAAATTTGATAATTTTGCCGACACCTTAAAATAGGTTCGAATCCTGCCAGGGTTATCTGTTGTCGAAGCTCTTAAATGCTTTGCTTGACTTTAGGGTATAACTTTTGTTATACTTTTTATATGAAAACAGCAATATCTATCCCAGATAATGTATACGAATCTGCCGATAAGTTGGCAAACCGCTTAGGTAAGTCACGTAGTCAGCTATATACACAAGCTATTAATAGCTTTATTGCCAAACATCAAAGAGAAGGAATAACAGAGAAACTGAACAAGGTTTATACCACCGAGCCATCAAACCTTGACGAAACGCTCAGTAAGCTACAATTTTCTTCACTTCCTAAGGAAGAGTGGTGAAGCGAGGACAAATATGGTGGGCCGAATTGCCTGAACCTAGCGCTTCTGAGCCTGGTTACAAAAGGCCAGTAGTTATTATTCAAGCAGATGAGTTTAATGTAAGTAGACTTAGCACCGTGATAGTGGCGACTATAACCTCCAATCTGCGGCTTGCAGATGCTCCTGGCAATTTCAAGCTGAAAAAGGTTGAAAGCGGACTTCCAAAAGATTCCGTGGTTAATGTATCGCAACTGCTCACATTGGATAAAAGTTTTTTAGTTGAAGAAGTTGGTCGGCTAAGACATACAGCTATCAAGCAGCTGGAAGATAGCTTACTGTTAGTGTTAGGCATTGGCTAGGCGCAAAGTGGTTTGAACTTCGTTCACTGTGGTGTACCAAGCAGAAATCTGACTTAATTTAACAGAGGTACGTTAAGCCTCTGTTTTTGATAGCTTAATTTAAGCCATTTCGCTAACACCTTAAAATAGGTTCGAATCCTGTTTGGTGTCTTTCTGTTCGGGATGGCTATAATGAGATATATGAATGTAGCGTTTCCAGAGTTAAGACAGGAGTTAATCCAGCTCGGCGAAGAGGACCAGGCTGAAATACGCGCACATTATCAAACACTGAAGTCTTTAGAAACTGAAGAGGAGAAGGTAGAGTTAGAATCGCAGCTTAAAGCTCATTGTCATGCCAGAGCAGAGAGGATGATGGAGATGCTCGACATCATCAAAGACACAAGAACAGGAAGTAAGCTTTGGGTCTGTAGCAACCAGTTATTGCCAAAGCCATAAAAGAAGCTTCTTATATAGTTATTGAGAACCAAGATTCTGACCTCTCATACTACGGCTCACCACGACCATTATGTTTCCAGTACGTAAAGTACGCTGGTCAATCACTAATAATTCCAAGAAAAGTAAAGCCTATAAAGAGTATGGCTATACTACATATGAATGCCCAGTTGACAATACATGGGTTAACACCGAAATTCCTATTTCTAAATCTGAAAGGCCACTAGGTTATAAGATGGCTTAGGAAAAACAACGCTAAGTTCTAGAACTACACTTGAATCACTTGATAGCCAATGGCTAAAACTGTCCGAACCTCGTCTAAACAGGTGTACCACACAGGATTTAGTCTCTAATACAGTTTTAAGACTAGTTCTGATATTTGAGTGAATTTTTGCTCCATTTAAAATAATCGGATTGAAATTGGTTCGTATCCTGTCCGTCCGAACCCATGTTAGACTAACCGTATGCCTAAGTTCAAGTTCTCTAAACTGGGAAGGAATAAGATTGTCAAACACCAGATTTCTTCTGGCGCAAAGCCTTACTATAAACAACTGACCGACAAGCAACATAACGAAGAACTTATAGAAAAAATTGTTAAAGAAGCGCAGGAAATAACTCATGCGAAACAAACAGAACGCGTTAGTGAAATAGCTGATGCTCAGTAGGCCATCGACGACCTTATTAGAAAGTATGGTTTGACTAAGATTGACATAGTTAAGGCTCAAAAAGCTAAATTAGAGAAGAACGGCGCATTTAAAGAAGGCATATATATTGAATATGTTGAGGTTGATGAAAATGATAAGTAGGCTAGGTACTACAGAAAAAACCCTGACCGTTATCCAGAAATTAAATAAACTGAATCAATTATAGCGTCTCTGACTTCTTAGGCTTAACTGTATCAAAAACCTATTGACATGCGTGTCTAATGTATATACAATAATAGATATTATGGCAACCTCTACAGTAACTGTTATAAAAACTGGCAACTCTTATGCATTGAGAGTACCCAAATCATATGCAGAGCGCAATAATCTTCGACCAGGGGCAAAGGTTATTATTCAAGACCCCCAAGTTTCAGGGGGTACGCTTGCGGACCTCCAGGCTAGTATCAAGGCTTCCCGTAAAAAAGATGGTATAGGAGTTTGGGATAAAATA
>JAJZWH010000048.1 GCA_021846765.1 bacterium
ACACAATGGGATGTTAATGTACCGATAGTATAAGATGGATTATTAGTGCTGTTGTCAGTATCATCACCTGTAAGATCTTTTCTGATTCTTACAAAATTTGATTCATTGCCAATTCCTGGCACGCCACATATGTTGTTAAATATTGGCGTAGCTGAAGTAGTAAAACCATTTTGATTGTATTGAAAACAATCTGCAAAAGCCGTTCCACTTAAAGCTATAGTTAAACTTGTAACACTAAGGACTAAAGCAGCTGTTGCCAGTCCTAGTTTTCTAAAAAGTTTCATCTTAAATATTCTCCTTAATTCCTTATTAATCCTATTGGGCTAGTCCACTACTATTACTACTAGTACTACCCATATTGCTAGTAAGGCCATTGGCAGTAGTCGTTACCTGAAATGGGTTTGATGTTCCATTGCCAGAAGAATTAACAGTTATAGTAATAGGTTCAGCAGATTTAAGCACTGGTGGTGGGGTTTGTTTTTCTGGTGGGGTTTGTGGTGGGGTTTGTGGTGGTGGAGTCTGTTTTTCTGGTGGGGTTTGTGGTGGGGTTTGTTTTTCTGGTGGGGTTGGTGTAGGAGTTGTTCCAGTGGTACTAACACCCGTACCGTTACCTTGGTTTTGTTCTGGGCTAGTGTTGCCAGTGGTTACACCACCACTAGGAGTAGGCAAATTACCTTGCGTTGATTGAGGTAAACTACCAATACTGTTAGCGTTAGATGAACCGCTGCTAGCATTACCTTGGTTTTGTTCTGGGCTAGTGTTGCCAGTGGTTACACCACCACTAGGAGCTTGATTAACTTGATTATTTTGAGAGGTACCGCTGGAAGCTATATGTACTGGTCCTGTTTGCACACCTGACGGAGTTTTCGTAAGAGGCTTTTTACCGCCTTGATTATTAACATTATTAGTATTGCCACCACTAGGCAAGTTTCCAGCTAAATATACCTGACCATTTCCAGCAACTAACTCTTCCTCAAATCCTTTTATTCCTAATTGTTTAGCATTGGAAGGATCTTTAAATAAAATACCTTCTAAGGGTGTACTTTTTTGCCAGGTAACATGAGTTGGAGTAACGCCGTTAATTTGACCTCGGCTGTTATAGCTAGCCTTAAGCCAAGTTAACTGATTACCTTTTGCTGCAAAATTATTATCATAACTGTAAGTTTCGCTCATTACTTTTTTAAGATCGCTAGAAAAAGATTTTGCCTGAGCAACGCCACCTGCATTCATTAAATTATAATTCTGATTAAATTGATTAACGTAATCTAGCTGATTAACTGCAACGTTTTGACTATATGCCTGATCGGCTATAACTGCTTGTTCTAAAGCAATAGAACCTTGAACAGCAACGTTGCCACCTAGGGGACCCTTAGTAAACCAACTCTCCTCTGCCTTAATAGCTGAAGCTTGATTCTGCTTATAACTTGGGAAAAATGCACCGACAGCAAAATCAGATGGCTTACTTTTAGTTAATTTAAAAACGGTGGTAGTAGCACCTACTCTATCTTTTTTAGTAGCCTTAGGAGCCACAGAGCTCCCACAAGAAGCTAAGCCAAGACTCGCTAAAGCAAGTCCCCCAGCAATTAAGGCTGCTGTTTTTCTTCTAGTCAATAT
Organism: bacterium; assembly: GCA_021846765.1. Lineage (GTDB taxonomy): Bacteria > Patescibacteriota > Saccharimonadia > Saccharimonadales > UBA4665 > JAJZWH01. The sequence continues at coordinate 1,615 of JAJZWH010000048.1, forward strand.
ATTATGAATATTAGAATTGTTATATTTTTCTTTTAAGCGAGAGATTAAAGATAATTTAGAAGAGATTATTGAGTCATTTGATGTATCTTGTGCTTGATTTGGTTGGGTGATTTCTGGTTCTGGCCTATCGCTAATATCGCTATAAAGAGCAGATCTTTTAGTTGGGTCTGAATTCAAAGAAGCAATTACTTCGCCATTATTAGCAAACCAATCTCTTTGCCAAGATGAAGCGGCTTCAGGAGAAGCTAATTGAACTGAACTAGAGTCCTCTATTTTATTGATACCTGTTTGTCTAATTTCTGGTGATTGTTCTAGATTTTGTCGTCTAGAGGCAAACCATCCAGTCTCCCATGTACTCTTGCTCTCCACAATTTCCTCCTATTTAGTTCACGTCTTCGTATAAATATACGAGATATGACAATAATTAATTATTTAAGGTAAGCGAATTAACACCCTCGCTGCCAGTAAATTAACCCATCATATTTACGTAACAACACTCTATCATAGTATTAATGTTATGTCAATATTATCGTATTGTTGTTATGCTCAATTTATTCAACACTATTTAATGTTTGGATTCATTTCCGCATTTGGGTTAACTCTTTGAGTAGCTAAAGCAATTTCTCTATCGGCATTGGGTACATTAAAACCATATAAAGGATCTATATTTTTACCTTCAAAAACTACCTGAGCTACAACTAAACCACAACTACCCAATCTATCAACCAAAGCTTGGTGTCGCATCTCCAAGTCTTCATTCCAGCCCTTTAATTGCTTTTTATCACTAGCATCAATAACCGGATTATCTGGATCACCTGTTGCAAATTTAGCCTTGGATGTTGGCAATCTTCTCTCTAATATATGGTTAACTTTTATACCCACACTACTACTGAAATGACTCTGATCTTCAAAAGATAGACGATTATATGAACTAATTACATACGTTAGTCTATCGTTTTTACAAGTATCTACTATAAAGTCGGACGCTTCAGAGTTATCGTCGGTTTCATAAAAAACATAATCAGCACCATTATATAAATATTTGTCTTTTATCCTAGCAACATCTCCCACAAGATAAATAGACATTCTATCTCTCAATCCTGTGAATAAATTATTCAATGCACCAGATAAAATAAGCACGGTGTCGTCTTTAGCTTGAGTCACCCAGTCTAAGCCTTCTTTATCCTCAGGGTCGATATGTACCACTACATCAATATCTGATGGCCTATTGGGTTTACGCAAAAGAACATGTTCTTCGTCAGTTAATTCTTCTTGAACGGAAAAAGGGTTAGGCTTTAAACGTCTATGCTTAACTGGGTCATATAGCACTTCACCTATTGGCCTACCAGCATTAGCTAATTCAACATTCGAACTACGATGTGATCCAAGCATTCTATTGGAACTAACCCATAAATCCTGTAATGCTTTTTCGGTTTTGGGAAGCTTGGGATATTTATTCATATCTTTAAACTCTCATTATTATGCTAATTTTGATTAGTGCTTAAGCTGCTGCCATTACTTGGGTATGCAGCTCATTTAATATTGATGGAGCTTCATCTATATTTCTCTCCATTGCACCAATACGAGAAGCCATAGCAAAACGAATGCCTTGATTAAAAGCTTTTTCGCTCACTATGCCTGTACCATCGAATATAGCAAGGATACGGGCTATGCGGCCAACTTGCTGATGCATACGACCTTTTTCCGAAATACGCGGATAATTTTCATTTAGTAATTGTTCAGCTTTTCTTACTCGCGTAACTCTACTTTCGGCATTGTTCTTAGGAAGTCTCATAGTATCTACAGTCTTTCTCATAAGAACTAATTGACGAATTGAAACTACCGGTTTAACGGAATTTAAATCTGGTAATATACCGTCTTGTAATTTAATCTCGTCTTCCATAGTTCTATCGTTTCCTACTATAGCTCCTACCATATGACGAGAAACATCTGCCGAACCCATTGGCACAGTTGCATCTTGCATCTCTGCGGGATTCATCGTAGAAACCATTGATTGAAATTCTGGCAATTCAACAGTCCCAGAAGTAGTCCTTAATACATGTTCTTCAGGTATACTAAGTAAAGCATTTCTTATTTCTGATGGCATACGTGTTGCTTCATCGCCAACAATCAGCTTTGTTTGGGGAGTTATCATAGGATCTACGATAGTTTCTCTTTTTTCTTTACTGTCCGTAATTCTTCCATCCTGTTCTACTTGCAAATATCTAGTACTAGATATTGTTCCCCCGACCAATTCTTTAGCAGTTAAATAAGGATCGATAGGAATATTTACCGATTCTTCCCTACTAACGTCTTCAAAAAGTCTATATAAATTAACGGCATATAACGTCTTGCCTCCTCCAGGAGACCCCGAAGCTAAAACTGCCGATCTTCCAACAGCAGCAACTGCAGCAGCAGTTATATATTCATTCTCACCATAAATAATGTTATGCGATTGTTCCATCCAACCTTCATAAAAATTCGCTCCTAACTGATATGTATCTACTGGAATTTCTATTGCCATATCTATTCTCCTTTTTTTACCTTATTACTACTAAACTCTACCTCTGCTGAATTGATAACAAGACCAACAAAAGCTAAACCATCAATAATATCTAGCCCTTTTAGCAAATTTTGCCCGTCATTATTATTGTTATCGGGCAACTTTGCACTAGGGGTAATATCTGAAACAATTTTTTTAGCTACTTCAGCAACATGACTTTTGGCGTTCCAATATTTTCCGTCAGTTTCTTGTGCAATTGTCTTAAGATCTTTAGCATTTAAATCAGTTTGATTTCCCACATTAGCAATATAAACTCTAGCATTATCTTCTTTAGCTGCAGAAACAACACTCGATACTGGGCCTATTGGATTATCATCAGTAACGACCAACACTGCCCCTGCCGCTTTGTTTTTATTAGCTCCAATAACGTTTGACTGAGTTGGGATAGCTGAATTAACGCTACTACCTAAAGCAGCCGTGAACGCATTCGGAAGCGAACTGCCCGTACGTCCTAAGGGACTATACTTAGAAAAATTCGCTATGTTACTAGGCGTAAGACTTCCATCTTCAAAAGAGCCTCCCCTTGCCAGCGTCACATTAACTCGCATTTTTTGATTACCAATAAAATCTTTATTAATAGTCTGTTCTCTAGCAAAAGCACCATCATATAATGTTTGTCCTGAAAGGTCATAAACTGTTTGTAATGTAGGCTCTTGGGTCGATGTTGGTGGCGAGCTATTCAGCCAGGCAGGTGGCGCAAGACCAAGTGCTACAGCTGCTACCCCTGCAGGTGCAACTTTTCTAATAAGAAAATTGCCAAATCTTTTTATGGTCGACCTTTCAATTTTAGTTGTACTAGCTTCTTCGGGGTCTATAGGCTTTAAATTATCAACTATAGAATCTTTGTTACTATCGGCACGTCTAATGCAGGCAGCATTAATAGCATAGCCACCTACTGCTCCAGCTCCTGTAGCTAATCCAGTTATTACCTGCAAAACTTCCTGATTCATTAAGCTAATCTTACATTATTTATGCTTATTTGTCAATTCTATTGTACTAGTTTTATATTGCGACTGCGGCTTGTTCTTGGGGTTGATTTTGAACTGATGAAGTTTTTACTGCTAAAGCAGCCTTAGGGAAACTAAAACCAAAGGTGCTTCCCTTTCCTTCTTGAGTATCAAAGATAATAGCTCCACCTTCAGCTATAATTACTTTCTTAGCCATAAATAATCCTAAACCAGTACCATCAGGACGAGCTTTTCTAGCATTGGCAGCCCGATAAAACTTAGTAAATAAATGAGGTTGCTCGCTCTTAGGTACGCCAATACCATTGTCCACTACTCGACATTCGACGTCATTATTATTTTCAGACAAAATAACGTCTATCCTGCCGCCTGACGGAGTGTAGTATATAGCGTTATCCACAAAGTTCATGATTACCTGTCTAGTTTTAGTTTCATCAAGCATTAAATGAGTTATCTTCTCTGGTTTCTGATAATTTAACTCTAGATTTCGTGATTTAGCTGTTTCTACTAATTGCTTAACTTCTTCTTCGATGACCGAAGCAAGATCGACGGCTGATTGCTCTATAATAAACTTCCCAGTTTTGAGCCTAGATACATTTAATAAATCAGCTATTAGGTAAACCATCCGCTGAGAACTAGCAAAAGCCTGTTCTAATAGTTGCTTTTGGAGAGAGGAAATCTTACCCGCATCACCATCTAGAACTAGACTAATATTACCCTTAACACTCGTAAGAGGAGTTCTCAGTTGATGTGAAGCCATACTAACAAAATCATCCTTTGCTTCATCTAAAGCACGCAGCTTTTCATTAGTAGTACGCAAACGATGAGTCGCCTCTTTTATTTTTTCTTGTAAGGTTAGATTAAAGTTTTCTATATCTTCTGTATGAAGCGCATTCTGAATTGCTACAACCAACTCATTAGCTATAATCTCTAATATTTTAATATCTTGTGAGCTGTACATGTTACCACTTTTTTTAGAACCCAAAACTAGATACCCTACACCTTCACCAGAATTAGAAGATGAAAGCTTGGTAATTATTGATACGTTATGTTGTTGCAATAGGCGACGATCATCGCTGTATTTATCTTCAAGCAAATCAGTAGCTATAATTTTAGAATGCAACCGTTTTGTGGCACTATTTATGATATTTATACCCTCTTTATGAAAGTTTAAATAATGTTTGGTACCAATTAATCTTCTAGGATAATTATCGTTTTCCTTAATAACAAAAAGACAATAAACTGGTTTAATATTCAGCTCTATTAAATCTGCAATCTTTGTTAACATCAAGTTTAGTTCAAACGTAGAAACAAGAATTTTATTAAATTTGTCTAGAAAAACTTGAACGTCATACGAATCACGAAAAAAAACTCTGTTGGTTATTTTATCGTAGAACTTTTTCAAGGCTGGAAAGATATAAGCTAATATGACTGCTGCAATAGTATAAAGCCACCTCTCATCAGTGCCGTTATTGTTCCCTTGCAGAATTATCGAAGTTGCAATAAATGTAAGAAATGCGAAAATCGCACCTAATGTTACTAAAGAAAAAAGGTAGGTAATTGTTCTAGCAACAATAAAACGGATATCAAATAGCCCATGTCTAAAAATAGCCACGAATACACTGGCAGCGAACATCATAGTAGCAAGTGGTAACAATAAGTTACTGCTCTCAGAATTCAATACAAACCCACATATACCCAAAATAAGTGCTAAGATCAAACCAACACCCATTAGTCTTACTTGAGCCTTGGCTCTGATATTACCCCTAGAATTTTTATTAAGCCAAAAATATGTTCCCGCTAAAGTTAACGCTGTAAATATAGTCTGTAATATATAAACCAAACTAGCTTCAGGTATTAAAATACCTGAAGTACCTTTTTTGACGCTCGATACCATAAGAGGCGTTAATGACAATACGCCAAAAATTAACGATACGGTTAATAAGCTATATCTAATCACTTGTCGTTTTGTAAAGTAAAAATTTTCCGCAAAAA
>JAJZWH010000049.1 GCA_021846765.1 bacterium
TATGACTATACCAAACCATATCATTAGCCGTTAATTTATGTTGAGCAGAAACTAATCTCTCCCCAGTAGTTTTACCTTTAAAATGTTTTATTTTTAATGTTTCATCTAATAATATATCCGCTTGATAAATGGCTTTTCCCCAATTGGTCTTTTTTGCCAATAATTTCTGTAATTCTTTCCATCTCTTTTCTATATCATGACTTTTAGTTCTTTGACTAAAAATGTAAATCAATTTACTTATAACTATTATCACTACAATAATAATTAGAGCAGCTATAATAAATATACGGTAATCTAATTTCATTTAATCAACTCCTCTATAGATTTAGACAATAAAAGCAAACTATGATCCTTTGTTTGTGGAGCCATTAATTGCAAACCAATGGGTAAGTTTTTATCATCAAATCCTATTGGAATACTAGCCGCAGGTATACCTACTAAATTTGCTGCTACGGTCATAATGTCCGATAAATACATCTCGAGTGGATTGTTAACATGTTGACCTATCTTAAAAGCTGTGGTTGGTGCTACTGGCCCAACTAGGAAATCACTTTCTAAAAATGCTTGATTAAATTCATTGATTAATTTAGTTCTAACTGTTTGAGCTTTTTTATAGTAAGCATCGTAATAACCGCTACTAAGTACGTGAGTACCGATCATTATTCTTCTTTTTGCTTCTTTACTAAAACCTTTTCCTCTTGATTTTAGATAGCTTGTATATAGATCTTCAGCGTTTGGATAACTATAGCCAAAGCGTTGACCGTCATAACGACTAAGGTTAGAGCTAACTTCTGCAGGACAAATAATATAATAACAAGCTAGAGCTAAATCTACTGACGGGAGATCAATAGTACTGATTATTGCCCCATGTTTCTTTAACTGTGAAAGGGTTTGATTAATTGCCTTTTTAATCTGAGGATCAACTCCATCGCTCATATATTGTTGAACAATACCGATTTTTACTCCTCTAAGCTTAAAGTCCTTAACTTTATATCCCTGAGGATCCTTTTGAATAGTCGTACTATCTAATTCGTCTGGTCCACTAATGATGCCTAGTATTATGCCTGCATCACTAACCCGCGAAGTTATTGGACCAATACAATCTAGACTACTGCCCATCGCAATCACTCCACTCCTACTGACTAGCCCGTATGTTGGTTTTAACCCATAAACTCCACAAAAACTTGCTGGTTGTCTAATAGATCCACCCGTATCAGTACCTAGGGCAAAAGGAGCCAACGATAAGGCAACGGCCGCAGCTGACCCTCCAGAAGATCCTCCAGGAACCCTTGTTTTATCGTATGGGTTCTTGGTAATAAAAAAATCGCTATTTTCTGTGCTAGCTCCGTGTGCAAATGCATCCATATTTGCTTTAGCTACACATATTGCGCCTTGCTGTTCAAGTTTATTGATAATAGTTGCTTGATACGGTGGCCTAAATCCTCTCAATATATTACTAGCAGCTGTCGTATCGGCGCCAAATACTAGAAAATTATCTTTAGCTATAAAGGGAACTCCAGCTAATAAGCCTTGATTGTTTCCTTCTTTGATTTGTTGATCTATAAACAAGGCTCTACTTATTGCATTTTGTTCGAGAGTAGAAATAATTGCATCATATTCCTTATGTTGTTGAATAAGGGCTAAGGATTTATTGACTAAATCAATTGCTTTAAGTTGGCCAGAATTGACTTTACTGGCTAAACGATCAATAGGCTCCCATTGCTGAATTTTCATTCAACCATCCTATTAACTTGTATCTGATCATCTTTAACTCTTGGCACATTATTTAATAAATCATGCGGTTGATAGCCGTAATTTTTAATTTTATCCTTACGACTAACATTAACCAAACCAGTCACTTGATTGGTGGGCAGTAAATCGTCTGTATTTACGGTCTGGAGTTGTTCTACGTATTCTAAAATTTGACTTAATTCAGACCGGTAAACTTCAATTTCTGATTGATCTAGTTCTAATCTAGCAAGTTTAGCCAATTTTAATACATCTTCTTTAGATAATTTGGACATAGTTATAAATTATTGTATCAGTTAATTGGAGTAATAATAAATATTTATTTCTAGTAAACTAAATACAATTTAGGATTTAAATTAATGCAAGTTGTCATAGACTAAAAATCACTACTCTAATTAAGACTCATTAGCTAACTACATAAAATCCATTGAGTTAGGTATTAGCTAAACGTCTAAAATTATAACTAGCGTTAGCAAAGAAGCTTATAACAATAATAGATTTAAGATATAGGAATAGTTGATAAAGTATTTACTAAACTTGTTAATTGTCTGTAGTTAATTGACCAAAAATATAAAATCTACTGGATTAAATTAGCTTATTAGGATCGAATCTAATTCGGATTGTCTTTATAATTTCTTTTTAATTTCAGTAATTAAATCTCTCAGGTCTGCAGCATTTTCAAATTGCAAGTTAGCAGCAGCTAATTCCATTTGAGAAGTTAAGTCTTTTAATAAAGAGCCGTATTCATCCTTAGGTATTTTATTTAAATTAACTTTTTTCGTTAAACTCTCTTCTTTCTGATTAGTGTTTAATCGATCTTCTACTGCTCGTGTAATACTTCTCGGAGTTATGTGATGTAATTTGTTATAATTTTCTTGAATCTTTCGGCGCCTATTTGTTTCATCAATTGCTTGTTTCATACTTTGGGTTAGATGATCGGCATACATTATTACTGTTCCTTCTTGATGTCTAGCAGCTCTACCAATAGTTTGTATTAGGGCTTGAGAGCTACGTAAAAATCCTTCTTTATCGGCATCTAGTATAGCTACCAAAGATACTTCAGGCAAATCTAGACCTTCTCTTAATAGATTAATACCGACCAATACATCATAAGTACCGATTCTTAAGTCCCGCAAAATATCTGATCTTTCTAATGTATCTATATCACTATGCAAATATGCGACTTTAATATTTAATTCAGCTAAATATTCTGCTAGATCTTCAGACATTCTTTTGGTTAAAGTAGTTACTAAAACACGCTGTTTTTTGTTTATTCTTTGCTTAATCTCTGCAATCAAATCATCTATCTGACCCTCAATGGGTTTTATGGTTATAAGCGGATCGACTAACCCTGTAGGCCTAATAACTTGCTGAGCAGGAGCTGGACTTAAATTAAGTTCGTATTCAGCAGGGGTAGCAGAAACAAAAATAACTTGATTAACATGTTTTTCGAATTCACTAAATGTAAGTGGACGATTATCTAAGGCACTAGGCAATCTAAAACCATATTCTACTAACGATTCTTTTCTTGCTCTATCGCCATTATACATACCCCTTAACTGAGGTATAGTCATATGAGATTCGTCTATAATCATTAAAAAATCATCTGGAAAATAATCTAATAATGTAGCCGGCTGTTCGCCAGGTTCTCGATTAGTCAAATATCGACTATAATTTTCTATTCCTTTAACAAAACCAGTTTCACTTAACATTTCTAAATCAAACCTAGTTCTTTGCTCTAGTCTTTGGGCTTCTAAAAGTTTATTGTGTGATTTAAACCAGGCTAATCTAATAGTTAATTCTTCTTCTATTTGCCCAAGAGCTAACTTCAGTTTTTCTTGAGGTGTAACATAATGCGAACTGGGAAATATTTTTATATTATTTAAGTTTTTAATTAATTCGCCGGTTAATGGATTTAGACGACTAATTCTTTCAATCTCATCTCCAAAAAATTGAACTCTATAGGCTATCTCTTCGCCAGCTGGAAAAATATCAACTACATCGCCTCGTACGCGAAAAGATCCACGGTGGAAATCTATATCGTTTCTTTGGTACTGTATATCTGTTAAGTGGCGAAGTAATTTATCTCGCTTTCTAGTTTCTTGAACGCTTAGATTAACGGCTAGTCCATTATAATCTTCGACACTACCAATACCATATATACAACTTACACTGGCTACAATAATCACATCTTTTCTGCTCAACAAAGCATCAGTAGCTGCATGCCGTAAGCGATCTATCTCTTCGTTAATCTGACTATCTTTTTCAATATATGTGTCACTTCTAGGGATATAAGCTTCAGGTTGATAATAGTCAAAATAACTAACAAAGTAGTGAACTGCATTTTCGGGGAAAAAACGCTTAAATTCACCATATAATTGGGCTGCTAAAGTTTTATTATGACTTAAAACCAATGTAGGCTTATTAACATTTTTAATAACGTTACTAACAGTAAAAGTTTTACCAGATCCAGTTGCTCCAAGTAGTGTTTGATATTTTTGTTTATTTAATATCCCGTGAGTCAATTGTTCAATAGCCTTCGGTTGATCTCCTAAGGGTGAATAGTCGCTTTTTAAGCTGAATAATCCCATAAATTTAAATAATTACTTTTCTCCTAATGATTCTATTGTACCAATTTAAAGGTTGCTAATTTAGGAAAATAGCTACATACCTAATAATATAATTCTTTGTATTGATGATGTAGGTTATCTAGTAATTTAGTTAATTCTTGGATTAGATCAACTGGATTATCGTTAAACAATATTTCCGTTTGTTCCCTTAAAGGATGAGCTAAATCTAGTAATGAATGGATTTCTTGACTAATGCCGCCGGCTCCCTGAAGAAAGGCAATAGGCGTGTCACTTTCAACAGCTATGGTGAATTCATGAAGAGTACCTAATCTCCCTCCAACACTAATCACCGCATCACTAGAGGTAATTAGCAATGTATCTCTTCCAATATAGTGCAATCCACTATATAAAATGGTGTCATAAGCTTGGGTAGGTAATCGATATTTTAAAATATGTTCAACTTTGGATGCCGCCGGACTAATGCCTACACTCATACTGCCTCCAGCTTTTTTATATGCCTCAGCAGCATAATTAGGTAAACCTATAGTTGCTCCAGTTAATAAACTATGACCGGCTTTAGCTAGAGCTTCCCCCATAGCGCTGGCTAACAGTTTTCCCTCCTCTACGCTTTCTCCTCTAGCCGCCCCAGATATTGCAATTTGATACATAATTATATACTACCTTTCTTTATTACTGATAATCATTAAACTCATAGGCTAATTTCGGCTGCATTTCTTGAACAATAGCTTGTTTTAATAATTCAGGTTTAATATAACGAATAATAAATTCTTGCCATAGACTTCTTTGTTGGTGATGAAAAATATGTTGTCCATAGTCACGTTGATTACAAAGATTGAGTGCCACATCTAAAATATTAAGAGACACAGAATTTTTTCCATCATGTTTCGCTAAATGACCAGTCCCTTGCCAGAAATTCATACTTGGTTCAATTTTACTAATCATTGACTCTACGGGCTTCCAACTAGTTAATTCATCTAAGCCAAGATTTTCTTCGATTATGTTTTGGACTTTTATTTTTGTTAAGTAGAAAAATCTTTGAATTGTTTCCCAGCTGAGATTACTATCTACTAATGTAAAATCCAATCTAGGCTCATCTCTAACTATAGACTCTAAACGTTGTCCAAAATTAGTCCTTAATTGATTGAGTTTTAAATAACTTCCTGATATTAAAATACTATTAAGACCGTTTAATGCAATAGCTAAGGTTGCTACGGTCAATCCTTTAACCGTTAGGTTATTATTATCAAGATTAATAAACATAGCCGATAATTCTTTATTGACCAAGACTGTTTTTTTATTGTTATTCATAACATCTCGACAAAACTTATTCCACCGATCTTGCTTAGGACAAAAAATTTTAATCTGTTTTGTTTCGCAATCTTTAGTTTCTACTTTTTTTATATTTTCAAGATAATTTTTAAGCCAAGCAGCATTCTCCATTTTAAGCGCAGCTATAACTATTAAAGCGACAGGCTCATGCTTAAGCATTGAGGTAATTGAACGATAACCAAGCATTTTCATGGTTTTTTTGGGAGGATTAGTTATTAACCAACGCTTAACCACACTATTTTTTAGTCCATAACTTTTGTTTTTAGTAGCTATCTTATTTAAATAATAAATCAGACCATCATCAACATTACCGACTGCCGAGACGTTAATAGCGGCTACTTTTCTAAGATTTTTAATTAATCTCATTTCATCTTGAGTTAATTTCTCAAGTAATGCTAAATAAAGTTCTTGATTGGTCGTATCTTCAGGATCAAGTCTTAATTCACTAATCTTGTTCTTAGTACATTTAATTAAATCCTCCGTAAACTTAATATCATGCCGTTGATAACCACTAATTGATTCAAGTTTTTGAATCATTTGGTGAAAATTTGGTTCTTGAGCCTGTAATAATTGAGATAATAGTTTGGTCATTTATATATTTGTTAGTGTAGATATTGTTTTATTAATTTTTAGCTCTACTTCTTATACTTATTTTAGCATAAGCATTTGTTATTTTCTCTAGTAGCTACAAAGTAGTTGGTCGATAATTATCTGGTGATTTAGTTAAATAATCTTCTATTTCTTCTTGACTTAATAAACCCGCTTGAGCACCTACTTTTTGTAACACGCTCATTGAATTAATTGGCGCCCATTGTAGTGCTCCTGCTATAGTATTTCCTTTAATTAGGGCAGCTACAAATGTAGCCGCAAAAGCATCTCCAGCACCCGTACGATCAACTGGAGGTGCCGGATCAGGATATAAGGGTATTTGCAAGATATTTGTACCATCACTAGCTACAGCTCCATTAGGACCGTCAGTTATGACTGCTATACGTGGCCCAAGTTGATGCATCTTATTTAGTAAATCGTGATAGTTATGGTAGTCTCCTTTTGTTATTTCTACAGCTTCCTCGCGATTAACTATTAAAACTTCTGTATTTTTATAAATACGTTCCAATCTTTGAGTGCCTGCTTCTATTTGAAATGTTCCTGGCTGAAAAGCCATTTTTACGTTTTTGTTATCTTCTAGCCAATCAGCAATCTGATCATGATAGGCCATTGCATGCTCTGATACTGAACTAAAATAGACCCATTTAGGAATTTCATTTGGTCTTAAATGTGGCCAATGGTAATCATAGGCTTCATGTTTAATTAAGA
>JAJZWH010000002.1 GCA_021846765.1 bacterium
CAAACTAATTCTATCCAGCGATGGATTATTTCCCCTAGAATAGGTTTTACTAACTCGATCAAGCAAAATCATTATCTATATTGTAGCATGAGCTATTAGCGATTGACTCTTGAGTTTGGGTATATAAAACTTGTTTTATTCATAGAAATAAAAAGTTTATTAATCCCGCCCGAAGTTCGATCGGACAGTTTTACTTGCTATAGCAATAGGGTCGATGTTAATCGAATCAATTAAATATATTTCTCCTATCAATTGGAATATATCTAAATTATTTATAACTAAAAATTATAACTAAAATTACTACAACAATCAATGCAAATATAACAATCCCTATCCCTCCTAGTAATGTGATCAATACAAAAGTAGTTGGCTTAGTAGCTTTTCCATTAAACTGTATGCCGCACTGTTTCATTGCTTCTGATAACTCTACGATTTGTTTGCCGCCTTTATATATAGCCACTTCTTCGGAAACTACACCTACCGCACCGCCAACTCCAACTCCAGCAGTATTTTGTGTCAAAAGCCCAACAGCTTGGTCCAATAATCCTATTCTCATATCTTTAGCGGTGTTATTCGGTTGACTTAGTTCTGCTAACTGTTCTTTGCTAAATGATTTTGATAAAGCCGTACCCCAACCATAAAAAACATATTTTTTGTTACCGATTAAACAATGTACGCCACCAGACTTTGTAAAGTTTACCGAAACAGATTGGCCAGGAACTGAAAAAATTGTTTCTTGATCAGTTTTCATCGAAAAAAATCCGTCTCGTAGGGTAATTATAACAGGTACAGTCTGTCGTCCATTCCACCAACTTTTGGCCCAGTAAATTCCTATTTTATAGGGGGTCACTGTTGCTAATGGAGTAGCTTGATTTTGATTTTCGTTTGCAGGAGGCATCAATTTTAAAACTTTTATTTTTATATAATAATTAGACTATTTAGTCTTATCTTATCTTATATTATATTCAAAAAGACTCGCAATGCAATCGTGGAATTATAAGTCCTACTATTGCTATATTAGTTATTAGGAAAGGCCGGGCGACCCGGATGGGTGGTCAAAGAAGCATTCCTAATTAGGATATTATAAGAGGTTGTATTATAAGCGTCTCTTTATAATATATAGTTAAGCCATTTTGAGTTATTGTGAAATATTAAATATAAATTCCTAAAGTATGCTTGAATGTCCAGATAAATGAAAAGTGTTTACCATATAGCAGCCAAAAAAGAAGACTAGAAACAGGCTAAACAACAAGGGTTTTATAGGGTATCTACCCTAAATAAAGCTTATCAATTTTGATCTAGTTACATTTCAGCTTTTTTAGTTCGTATTCAGATCATCATATTTGTAAATTGGTTTGTAGATATGCATCTATTAACGGTTCGATATCTCCATCTAATATCTTGTCTATATCACTACTTTCGTATTTGCTCCTTAAGTCTTTAACTTGCTTATACGGATGCATGACATAATTTCTTATCTGATTGCCCCATTCTGCTGATTGATTCGGCCCCTTGATTTCAGTTAACTTATTTGCATGCTGTTGAAGCTGCAATAGAGCCAATCGCGAACGCAGTATACTCATAGCCGTTTCTCGATTTTGTAATTGGCTACGCTCATTTTGTATAGCAACACTAATACCACTAGGTATATGGGTTACCCTAACCGCCGAATCGGTAGTATTGACACTTTGGCCACCGTGTCCGCCGCTACGATAAACGTCAACTTTAATATCCTTAGTATCAATATCCAGTTCTTTGGGTGAAGCTATTTTAGGGTAAACTTCAACTTTTGCAAAACTAGTTTGTCTTAAATTATCAGCATTAAATGGACTCAATCTAACTAATCGATGGACACCGTGTTCTCCTTTTAGCTTCCCATAGACAAAGTCATTACCGCTAACCTCAATAACAATACTCTTAAGTCCAGCTTCTTCGCCTGGAGATTCTTCGATGACAACATAATGCCATCTGTTCCTGTCGAAAAAACGAACATACATTCTGAACAATATTTGTGTCCAATCCTGAGCATCGGTTCCTCCCGCTCCAGAAGAAATAGTAAACACTGCATCGTGGTCATCATAAGGTCCCGAAAACATTAATTGAGTCTTTAATTTGGCGAATTGGTGGCTTATTTGATGATAATTATGTTCTAATTCTAAGGCCATCTTTGAGTCTTTAATCATAATCAACTCAATTAAGTCATTTATAGATTGACGAATCTCCAACCAAGGTTTTACTCGTTGCTCCAACTTAGCAATATTCTGCATAGTGGCTGTAGCTTGCTTATTATCTGTCCAGAAATCTTGTTGTTGACTTTCCTTCGTAAGATCCTGAAGTTTTTTTTCTAAATCATCAATTTTCAACTGATCAATTGCCAAGAGTATTTCGCGTTGGAGAATTTTAACTTGGTCTTCCATTTTTTAAGTCTTATCTAGATCATTATTCCACAAAGGAGCTATTTGTTCTCTGAGCTGATTAGTAAATGCTTTACCGCACGCTCCTAAAACTCCAAACCCCCATACATTATCCCTAAACATATCTTGAGCTATTTGTACTATATCTTCCTTAGTTATCGCTTCAATACGAGTTGGAATATTGTAGTAGTCTTCAATAATTCCGTCAAAAAAATATCGATTCGAGTAGCCGGTTGCTGTCCCGCCAACAGTCTGAGCAGATCGTTGGAATCTTCCCAGTGAATACAGTTTAGTATCTTGAATATTTTTTTCAGCAATTTTTCCTTCCATTACTTTGCTTAATTCGATTCGAATAATATCCATTAAAGCTTGAGCATTCTTGTCCGATACCTGAGCACCAAACCACCAATTACTGACATCCCTAGTCTGGGATAAACCTGAATTCATACTATACACCAGACCTCTTTCGCGAGCAGTTCCTAAGATATTAGAATAAAGTGTTTCGGTGAGCATAGTATTAACTAAATTCAACGCATCAGCTTCTCGATCACTTAATCTTCTATTCATAAAAGTATCGATATAAAAATAAAGATTTTCTACAGTTTTATTCCTTATATATGTGGGCTGTTTTAATAATTTCGGATGCTCTACTGGTAATTTATAACGCCGTCCATTTTTAGATAATTCAATCATTTCCAGCACATTCTGAATATGTTCTCGTCTCTTAGAATTTAGATCACCAGCGATAACAAAACGCATATTTTTGGTTGTATGTGTCTTTATATAATGCTCTCTAACGTCATCTAGGCTAACATTATGCATTAATTTTAATCTTTCAGAGTCAGTTTTTACTAATAAACCCAATTCTTTGCGCATCTCCAGACTTAAACATCGAAAATGATTATTGGCACGTGATGCCATTTCTTCTTGAACATTACCATATTCTGCCTTAAATTCTTCATCTAAGAACAGCGGCTTAGTTATTGCCACCAACAACAAATCAAAAACCCGAGCCCATTCAAAATCCGCACATTCGGCCTCATAGGTAATATCATAAACACTTGTTGAAGCATTTGAATAAGCTCCATTGCGTTCCAATTCAGCTTGAAAATCTCTAGCCTTTGGTATGAGCTCATTGGCCCCCAATACCACATGTTCCATTAAATGAGGCACTTCCCATTTCAAAGGGTCAACCAAAAATTCTCCAGCTCTAAAATTAATATCAAGAGTCATAACCGAAGAATTTGGTATATTTACAAATAACCCCCTGCCACCATTACTTAAGGTAACTTCGGAGACAGTATGTTTCATATATTTTTTTAATGATTCCTTCTCTTAGCAGCAGTTTTACGTCGACGCTCAGTTTTTCTTGCTTTTTTTCTGATCGTACTTTTAATAACTTTTTTACTTCCCGGATTTAAATGCACAGAATTATTAGTATTTTGAGTTACAGTTGCGGGAACAAAATCAGTTTCGTGAAATTCTTCTTGATTATTGATTATTTGCGAAGCATTTTCTATCGAGCCTCTGGCTGCTCTAGTCAGCGCTGTTTCTACTGGTTGATCTAATTGACCTACGTCTACCGGATAAGTATTAAATAAAGTTCTGACTAAAGTATGACGTAAAACTTGTTGCATGTCATCAAATAATAACTGTCCTTGTCGTCGATATTCAACCAAAGGATCCTGTTGACCTACTCCCATCCAATGAATACCTTCTCTTAAATGATCCATATTTTCTAGATGTTGCATCCATTGATCATCTAAAATTTGTAAATATATATCCCGTTCTAAACGTCGCATAAATTCCGAGGTAAAAGCAGTTTCTCGAGAAGCGTATAATTCTTTGGCTTGACTGAGTAAAACAGTCTCAAATTTATCCGATTCAGTATCAAACAAACGGTCCATTGTTGGATCATCAAAAGGAAAAACTTCCCTAACCATATCTTCGAAATCGTCAGCCAATAAATTAGGTGAAGTTGCCAGCGCATGTACTTCTTCTTCGATAATTATTTTAATCCTCTTGCTAATATCATCGGCCTTAAGAATCTCTCGACGCATTGAATAAATTGCTTTACGATGACGATTCATAACATCATCGTATTGAACTACGGTTTTTCGTTGATCAAAATTATATCCTTCTACTCTCTCTTGGGCTTTTTCTAAAGACTTAGATATCATACGATTTTCTATTGGTGTTTCACTATTTGCACCCAATCGACTCATAATTGAACCAATTCGATCACCACCAAAAATACGCATTAAATCATCTTCAGTACTAACGAAAAACTGAGTTACTCCAGGATCTCCCTGACGGCCAGAACGACCTCTTAGCTGGTTATCGATTCTTCTTGATTCATGACGCTCTGAACCAAGAACAAATAATCCTCCAAGTTCTTTAACTCCTTCACCTAAGACAATATCTGTTCCTCGTCCGGCAATATTAGTAGCTAAGGTTACTGCTCCTTTTTCGCCAGCCTTGGCTATAATAGAAGCTTCTCTTTCATTATTCTTAGCATTAAGCATTTGATGCGGTATTTTAGCTTTTTTTAATAAACTGCTTAGGATTTCATTTTTCTCGATAGACGCAGTACCTAATAATACTGGCTGTCCCTTAGAATTTAGCATACTAACTTCTTTGGCTATTGCTTGAAATTTAGCACTTTCGCTACCATAGATACGATCCGGAAGATCTTTTCTAATAATACGCTTGTTCGGAGGTATCTCGACTACATCTAATTTGTAAATTTGATGGAATTCTTCGCTCTCAGTCATTGCCGTACCGGTCATTCCTGATAATTTATCGTATAAACGAAAATAATTCTGAAATGAAATACTAGCTAGGGTCATTGATTCTTCTTGAACTTCTACCCCTTCCTTGGCTTCAATTGCTTGGTGCAAACCTTCGTTATATCGCCTACCAGGCAACAATCTACCAGTAAATTCATCAACTATAACCACCTCGCCATCAGCCGTAACTACATAATCCTTATCTCTTTTAAATAAACCCTGGGCTCGCAATGCCTGTTGTAAATGATAGATTGTCCGAATATTTTCTGAAGCATATAAATTATCTATTCCCAATGACTTCTCTAGTCTATCCACTCCTTTATCTGTTAGTATGACCTGTTTTCTTTTTTCATCAGTTTCATAATCAACATCCTTTTTGAGCGGACGAACAATCTTAGCAAACTGGGCATAGGCGGTTCCACTGGTTACACTTGGTGCGCTAATAATAAGTGGAGTTCTAGCTTCATCTATTAAAATCGAATCTACTTCGTCAACAATAGCAAAACTTAAATCACGTTGACGCAATTGATCAACTTCTCTAACCATATTATCTCTTAAATAATCAAAGCCAAATTCATTATTTGTGCCATAAGTTATATCAGCCGCATAAGCTTCTTGCCTAGTTACTTCTTTTAAATGATGCATCCGTGGGTCATCATGACTTTTATTTTCGTATTCTGGGTCATATACAAAAGAATGATCAGCCATAATTACCCCAACTTGCATGCCTAAGAAATGATATATCTCGGCCATCCAGCCAGCATCTCTTTGGGCTAAATAATCATTGACTGTCACAATATGAACACCTTTACCGTTTAAGGCATTAAGATAGACTGGAGCGGTAGCAACTAACGTCTTGCCTTCACCGGTTTTCATTTCAGCCACATTTCCTTCATGAAGGACTATTCCACCAATCAACTGAACATCATAATGACGTTGACCCAGAGTTCTAGTAGCAGCCTCTCGAACTACAGCAAATGCATCTGGCAAAATATCATCTAACGTTTCCTTGCCTAGTCTTTTTTTTAATTTATCTGTTTGGCTCTTTAACTCTTTATCGCTCATCTTTTTATATTTGTCAGCCAATAAATTAATAGATTCGACTCGCTTACGTAGTCGCTTAATCGTTTTTGCTTGTGGATCACCTAAAACTTTTTTTAATACTGCGTGCATATTAAATTAATTACTCCGCTAACTGAATTTTACTGGTCTATTTTTCTTAAAACAATTATACCCTAGTCACTCCAAGAAAAGCGATAGAATATATTAAATTATGCTTTAGTTCATTAAAACTTAGTCAAAGAATCTGATTATTTATACTCTCAAATGAGATCTATTTAATAAATGTCTTTCTTTCCTAGAATCGTCGTGTTGATTTTTATACTTCTTCAATGCTTGCTTCAATTTCTCTTCAACAATATCTATGGCTGCATACATATTAATTGTACTGTCCTTAACCGTTAAAATTTCCTTGGGTAAATGGACAACAATTTCACATTCACATTGTTTGCCGCTATGAGCTTTAATTTCTTGCATGAATACTTCTACATGAAAGCTTTGTCGTGCTTCAATTGCTACATATTTTTCTAATCTATTAATTTTCCTAGTGATATACTTCTTAAGATTCTCGTCAACAGAATAATGAATACCATGTATTTCCAGTTTATTGATCATCTTTTCCCTTCTTTTAATATTTTGACTATCCATGTCTCTATTTTACTCTACTTTAAAAATTTATATCTGTTCTTGTTGACCAAAATAAGGTTTTAATACTTCTGGTATATTAATTTTTCTATTTTTTGTTTGGTTATTTTCCATAATAGCAGCCATTACTCTACCCAACGCAAAAGCGGTCGCATCATTAGTATGAACTAGATCTAATTTATTAACCTTTCGCCTTAATCTAATTTTTAGATCACGACTTTGATAATCGGTCATATAGTCGGCAGTATGGGTTTCTCGATAAGTATTTTGAGCTGGAAACCAAATGTTTATATCCATGCCTTTGGCATTTGGTTTGCCAATATCGGCTGTACATTTTTCTAATAATTGATAAGGAAGTTCTAATTGATTAACTAGATATTCTTGAATAGCGACTAATAATTTATGTTCTTCTAAACCCGTTTCTGGTGTACTCAATACTTCCATTTCTAATTTATCAAACTGATGTAATCTAAGTATACCTTCCATATCTTTGCCATATGTACCAGCCTCTCTACGAAAACTAGTAGAATAACCAATCATCCTGAGCGGCAAATCTTCTTCGTTCAAAACTTCGTTCATATACATAGTACAAAGAGTATGTTCAGCGCTAGCATTCAACCATAAATCATCTTGTTCTATTTTATAGGTCATCTCTTCGGCATTGAGTCTTGAGCTAGCCACGTAAGGTGCCGTTCTTAACATGGCAGGGGGTATGATTGGGACAAACGGTTTACTGGCTAAATCAAGCTTATTTTCGGTGATTATTTTTTTAATTACTTCTTCATTGGATAGACTAGAAATTACCCAATCAACTATTGCAAACTGTAAACGAACTAAATCGCCTTTAAGATAAGCAAATCTACTGCCTGCAATCTTGGCAGCTCTTATTTTATCAATATAATAATCTGAGCTTTCTCCCAATTGATAATGTGCAAGCGGCGAAAAACCAAAATCTGGCAATGAGCCAACTGTTTTAATGACTTTATTTTCTTCTTCGCTTGAACCAATAGGAACATTATCTAGAGGGATATTGGGGACTGCCTTTAACAATCCTAGGTATTCTTCATCTATGTGTTTTAATTCTACTTCTAAAGACACCAACTGCTGTCTTACTTGTTTACCCTTAGATAAATCTTCAACAGATGGTTTTTTGCCTTTAATAAAACCAGCTAAAAGATTACGTTGTTGGCGTAATTCATCTATCTTTCCCTGTAATCCACGTCTTTTCTGATCAACATCTAATAATTTATTAATATTAACTAAGTATCCCTTTTGAGCAGATTTTTCTTCTACTAAAGTTTTGTTTTCTCTTATATATTGTATGTCTAACATCTTAACCTCACTAGTTTTTCTTTTTTCCAGAATTAGATTGATTAATTGCCTTGAGGGTTAATTCAGTTCTTTGCTTAGCATAATCACAAAATTCGCACACTCCACCCATTGCAGCACTGCCTACAGCCGGCATACGATCATCATCAAGACATTTTTTAATCTCCAATAGAGTTGGCTCAATCCAACTATCATCTCCCTCATAAGGAATAATTTTAGTTTTAAAATCTAGTTTATCGTAAAAACCGTCTTTGTCTAACTTAACATTAGCATAAACAAAGTAGCCGAGATTCGAAACATCAAGACCATTCTGTCTAAGTAACCACTGATAGACTTCCAATTGGCGTTTATAACTAATCTGCCATTCGCTCTCTATGCCTACTTCGCTACTTTTTGCAGTTGCTTTATAATCTACTACCACTGCTTGGCCTTGACTATTAACCCATAAATCATCAATTGCACCAAAAACCCATAAATTAGTTGGCTTATGCAGAGTAGCCACACCTGTAAAGTTTTGGCGCCAATTATCTAATTGTTCATGCTGCATAGGTATTGCATCGACCGAAAATTCTCTCATTAAGGGATGAGGTTCACCTTTAATACGATAGCCATCAAACTCTTTTTTAAATAGCTCATCAATAGCTTTATTGATATTGAAAGGTGGACTACTTGGTCTCACTATATGTAACCGAGCATCAAGCCATAAACAACGTTTACATTGTTTAAAAAGCTCAATTTTACTCCTTGAGATTTTATAAGATGCCTTCTGTCCGGGTTGATAATTCGAGCGCTGATATTTTGCTTGTTGATTTACCATATTTAGGTCTTATTGTAACTTAAATAGAACTAGGGATAAAACATTTGTTTTGCCAGGATTAAACACAAAAGCTTTTAAGGCTTTAATTAAGCATGATTATAGAAAATAAATATAACTTATACATCTTAAAAACATAACATTCTATTAAAAATAAGGAGACTAAAAATATATTTTATTAAAAGCTATATGGTATCTCCCCATTGAGAAATAACCTGCAACAATTCTTTAGGTTTTCTAACAACCACCATTGGTGAATTTTGAGCCAATAGATCGGCGCCATTATATCCCCAACCAACCGCAATACAAGGCATGCCTATTTGTTTAGATGCTTGTATATCTCTGACTTCATCTCCAACATAAACAGTAGAGTCAGGTTCAATTTTCTGTTCCTTTAACACCTTAGTAATTAATCTAGCCTTATCAAAAATACCCGCTCCACCATATACTTTGTCGAAATATAACAATAAACCTTTTTCACTCAAAAATTTTTCTATATTAGATGTAGAATTGCTACTAATAATATACAAAAAATATTTTTGATCTTTTAAAGATCTAAGTACTTCATGGATACCATCAAACACAGGAATCTGATGAATATCTTTAGCCATAATTTTTTTACCCTTATGCATAAGCCAAGGCCATTTCCATTTAGGAATATCTAAATTAGCCATTAATTCTTTAAGTCCAATATTATTATCTCTAATAGTTGCAATTTGTTTAACGTCTGCCAATTGAGGCTTTTTAGTTAATTTATAAGCAATATTAACAACAGTTGAAAAACTATCAGCTATAGTTCCATCGAAATCAAAAATTACTGCTTTCATGTCAATTATTATAAGTTTAGCATTTATCCAATAATTATTCAGTCCTCAACGCATCAATTGGATTCAACCTAGAAGCTTTACGAGCAGGCAACAAACCAGCTATGGTAGCCACTATTATTAAGAAAATAATTAGAGCTATTATCTGTGATGGCTCAAAAATCAACAATTTACTATTACTAAAATTAATTTGTCGAGAGATCCAAGGATTCAATAACGTACCAATAACAACTGCCAATAGGCTGCCGATTACCGCACCTAGACCACCTATCCAACTGGCTTCAACAATAAATAACCAACGAACCGAACTACTGCGCATACCCAAAGCCTTCATGAGACCAATTTCTCTAGTGCGTTCTAAGACGCTAATATACTGAGTATTGACCACTCCAAAAAACGATGCAACCAAAGTAATTAAACCAAAAACTATAATGATTATTTGTAAAACATTAACAATCTGAGTAATGGTCGCCTGAGCATCTTTGGCACTTTCGGCACCATAACCAGCTTTTTCTATTGCTCTTTGAGTAATTAGCAATTTATTTGGATTAGTACCATCCTTTACTCTAACGGTAGCTATTAAGTAACGATCATAGTTAATTGTTCCTTGATTTATAAAATCATAAATACTTTTGGCTTGAACTGCATTAACTAATAAAGTCGTATTAATATTTCCGCTAATTAAAGTAGTTGGGCTACTTAAGATCGCAATTATCTTATAAGTCTCGGTCTTTTGTTGACCTAACAATTGCCTAATTTGAACATTAACTGATTGGCCTATAGCTGTTTTAGGATTCTTAAATTTCAAAAGTGACAGATAATCCTCAGGCAAAACAACGTCTCCAACAGGCACTTGGCCCTTGATTGTTCCAGCAACAAATTGATGAGTAATATACGGATCATAAGCTTCAATCGATCCAGTATACTTTAAAGACCCCTGCCTGCTAACATACAATAAACTTGAAGTGTAAGGTTCAAAGACATTTAAAACTCCAGGGAAAGTTGCTAAACGATTTAAGTCTTTTTGATTTAATTCTTGAACTAATCCTCCTTTAACCCCATTGCTGACAAATGAACTATTGTATAGTTGAGGTTTAGTAGCAACACCATTAGCACTTATTAAATCTTTACTTTTGGCGACAATTAACGAACTAGGATCAAAATTAGTATCTACTAACTTATTACCATAAGCTTTAGCGCCATTGGCAGCTGCTAAAGTAGCACTTAGCGTAAAACCTCCAACAGCCAAAGCAGCTGCGGTGAGCAAAGTCCTAACCTTTGCCTGTCTTAATGAGCGAGCACTACGTTTAATAATATCTCGCCAACTCATTTGCTAACCTTTTCAATATGACCATCTTTAATAAAAACTTGGATATCGCACTTATTGGCTATATCTATATCATGAGTGACTATGATTAACGTCGAACCAATTTGATCATGTAAAGTAAATAATAGATCAATTACTCTATCGCCAGTTGAACTGTCCAGATTGCCTGTTGGCTCATCGGCAAGAATGACTTTTGGTTGATTAACTATTGCTCGCGCAATAGCCAATCGTTGTTTTTGTCCGCCTGATAAAGTACCAGCTTTACTTTTTATTTTATCGCTTAAATCTACCTGGCTTAAGGCTTTTTCTATCATTTGACGTCTTTTTCTGGGCAGCACATGGTTAATTTCTAGAGGTAGCGAAACATTTTGATAACAAGTTTGATTAGCTTCAACAAAAAATGACTGAAAAACAAAACCTAACACTTTACTCCTATAAAGATCAATTTCTCTGGATTTTAATTTTACTAGATTCTGCCCATAAATAAATATTTCCCCATTAGAAGGCCTATCTAGTCCACCCAATAAATGTAGTAATGTAGATTTTCCTGAACCACTTTTTCCAACTACAGCAATAGTCTTACTTTCCGGTAATTGTAAATTAATATTTTCCAAAGCAGCAAAGCGACTGTCTTTTTTACCATAAATCTTACTGACATTTTTTAGCTCAATCATGTATAACCTATATCATACTATAGAAGTTATATAGCGACAGTCTTAAGCCCTAAAATGCACCAACAATACGCTCTGCTGTTCTATCTAGTATTATGAGTTAATTATTAGTTTTGCCCGTTGAACTTCAATTAGGTTCATATTATTTTATTAATTTAGCTAACTAAGTGGACTCCATCGATATAATAATATATGTATATATACCTCTATATGTATCTGTCCATAATATATTGGACTGACGTTTAATTAATTTTATTAGGCTCTTGAAATTTAAGCTCAACTGGAATCTCTTCTAGGATTCTAATTCATGTATTTTATCGTGATCTAGTCCATAATAGTGGCCAATTTCATGCCATAGTGTATGTCTAATATTTTCTTTTAATTGATTTAAATTAGCCGAAGCTCGAGTAAGTGGTCCCTTAAAAATAGTAATTTTATCTGGTAGTATTCTTGTTTGACCTAATCTATTAGGTAACGGCACTCCTTCATACAAACCAAACAACGTTTGATCGTTTCTTAACTTTAACCTAGTTCTCTGTTCTGGAGTTGGTTCATACTCATATAATATTGCCACATTATTAATACTTTGAGCCTGAACACTAGGTAAACTAACTAACGCATCATTAATCAAAGTCTGAAAAGTGTCGTCGTCTATATCTACCATAACCTAGACTCTATAGATGTGCTTCTTTATATATTTCTCTGGTCGACTGATCAATTTCGTAACGTAACTGAGGAAAGGGCACCCCTTCTCGTGCAGACACTCCTTCAAAAAGCCAAAAAACTCGTTCACTAAAACCTAACCCACAAGCTGGCGGCATACCATACTCAAGCATCTCTACAAAATCTATATCCATCATCATCGCCTCATCGTCTCCCTCATTGCGCATCTTTTGCTGTTCGAGAAAACGATTATATTGCTCAACAGGATCATTAAGTTCGCTAAAACCATTAGATATCTCACTACCCGCAATGACAGCTTGAAAACGTTGAGTAGTTAGTGGTCGATCAGGATTAGTTTTGGCTAAAGGACTAATAAATTTAGGAGTATTAATTAGCCATATTGGTCCTCTTACATTTTTACGAACGTTTTTCCATAATTTATCGATCCCACGCGCTTTATTATCACTATTAGCTACTTCTAATTTATGTTTGATAAGTTGTTCTTTGACTTCTTCTAAACTACAACTATAAACATCTAAACCATCATAATGATCGGCAATTACTTCTGCATAGTCCCATTTTTCCCACTTACCTTCTAAATCAACATTAAAATTATTAATTTTAAACTTTAAACTTTTGAAAGTATGACTTAAAACTTGTTTAAACATTTCAGTCTGAAAATTCATTCCATCTTGCCAATCTGCAAAAGCCCAATACCATTCCATTGCTACGTGTTCTGGTAAATGCTCATCACTATAATTTTCATTTCTAAATCTTGGGCCAATATCATAGACCTTCTCAAAACCGGCGGAAAGTAATCTTTTAAGTGGTAATTCATGGCTAATGCGCAAATAAAAGTCCTGGTCTAAGGCATCCATATGGGTAACAAAAGGGTTAGCATCGGCTCCTCCTGTAGTATGCTCTAGGACTGGAATATTAATTTCTACAAAACCTTTATTATTTAAAAAATCCCTAGTAGCTTGCCAGAACCTGCTTCTTCTAATAAAACGTTGCCTAATATCTGGATTAACATACATATCCACATAACGTCGCCGCAAACGTTCTTCTTTATTAGTAAATCCTTCATAGCTTGTTGGTAATGGTCGGAGAGTTTTAACTAATAATTTGAACTGATTAACTTGAACCGATATTTCCCCGGTCTGGGTTTTGATTAATTGACCAGAAGCCTGAACAAAATCACCACTATCGAGCAGAGGAAGCTGATCAAAACCAATCTGAGATACTGTCGGATTCATCTTGGCCATATCCGATTGACTTAAAAAAAGCTGAACTTGGCCGCTACTGTCTTGAATTACTATAAAGGCAATTTTGCCAAACTTTCGAATATTGATAATCCTACCAACAACCTGGACTTGTTGATTTTCTAAAGTCGTAAAGTTGTCTTTAAGTTCACTTAATATATTACTCCGCTCACTATGGGCCGGATATGGATCTATACCCAACTGTTTTAACTGGTTGAGTTTTCTTAGCCGTTCATTTCTAAGTTCAGCAAGTGTTGCCATAATTTATACTAATCTGTTCTTATGTTTACTTTAACAGTATAAACTATTGCCAAAATTTTTATCCGATATCAACTATTTTATAAATTGCTGTTTCTGCAGGTGTTTTAATTTCTACTTGATCGTTTTCGTGTTTACCCAATAAAGCCTGACCAATTGGTGATTCGTCACTAATTTTACCGTTTAAAGGATCAGCTTCAACAGTTCCGACTATCTGAAAAATTTTCGTTCTGCTATCATCGCCTTTAAGTGTCACTTTGGATCCTAATTGGACTTTAGCCGTACCTTTAGGTGTTTTAATGACTTCAACATTTTGCAGAATATGTTCAATCTCAGATATTCTTGATTCATTGCGTTCTTGTGCCGAACGAGCAGATTGGTATTCGCTGTTTTCTGCTAAATCACCAAATTCTCTGGCTGTTCTAATACTTTCGGCAATTTCAGAACGCTCAGCAATTAGACTCTCAAGTTCATGTTTTAGCTCTGCTATTCCTTCATTAGTTAAACGAAATGTTTTTTTGACTACCATATCTTTAATCCTTTCTGCTAAATACTAGCTTTTTATAGCTAATCTACTCACTATTCTAGACATTTGATTGACTAGACTTTCTTTGTCAACATAGTCAGGTTTGTCTAAACTGCGACTTTTTATTTCATACTTTCCGCTCGTCACTGTTTTGCTGTTAACGACCACCCGCCAAGGTATTCCTATCAGGTCAGCATCAGCAAACTTCTCACCCGGACGAACATCACGGTCATCATATATTACCGCAACTTTTTGCGCTGTCAATAGATTATATAACTCTAAGGATAATTCTGCCTCTTTTTGATTACCTATTGCTATCAAATAAACTAATGCAGGAGCGATTGCTTCTGGCCATATTAATCCTTTAGAATCATTGAAATGTTCAGCGATCACACCCATTAATCGGCTAATACCTATACCATAAGAACTCAAATAAACTGGCTGGCGATGTCCTGATTTATCCGTAAAATAAACGTCCATTTGTTCTGCCTTAGTTTTACCAAAATTAAAAATATTACCAACCTCTGAAGCCTTTAATTTTTCCAATTCATTCTTTTTCAGGTCTAATTGACGCAAAACTTGGTCGTTGTAAACCTCTTCATTTACTGCTAAGTGCTTTTTTTTGTCGACATATATAATATCTTCTCCGCTCTTAGTGACTGTTTGAAATTCATGACTAAACTGAGTGAATGAACCACCCGAAGCATATGTTAAATAGGTGTATGGACCCAACCCAACTCTTTCGAATACTTTATGATATGCTTGCTTGGCTTGATCATAAAACATATCTAGCTCTTGTTGTGACCTGGAAAAAGCATACATATCCTTCATTAAAAATTCACGACCACGCATAATGCCACTTTTAGCTCTAAATTCATTTCTGAGTTTAGTTTGAAATTGATAAACACTAATCGGTAAATCTCTATAACTTTTAATATATTTACTCATTAATATCATCAAAGGCTCTTCGTGACTCCAACCAAAACCAACTTCAGTTCCATTCTTTAACTGACTCTTAAACCAAACATCAACTAGCTGATCATCCCACCTACCGCTTAATTCCCAAACTTCTTTATTCTGGATAGTAGTCATTAATAACTCAGACGAGCCTAGACATTCCATCTCTTGCCGAACAATATTCTTAATATTTTCAATAACCCTAAGACCAAGGGGCAAATAGGCATATACTCCAGCCATCTCTTTATAAATCATCCCTGAACGAATTAATAGCTGAGCATTAATCGCTTGTTCATCAGCCGGTATTGTCTTGATTGTCCTAGAAAATGTTTGTGATAATCTCATATTTTTCCTAATTACTTAATCCTATTGTACATTAACGATTAGTTAGCAGAAAAAGACTAATAAAGGCGACTAAATTCTTTAATGCATGAAGAAATATTCCTGGCCACAAACTTTTAGTTTTTTGCTTTAAATAAACTAACACTAGACTTAAAGTAAAAATATCTAGTGCACCAGCCCAAAGTGGACCAGAACTACCGCCTTCGGGTAAATGAGCTGACGCAAAAATAATACTAGTTAATAGTCCAGCAAAAACTACTGGCATAGATTTTTTTAATCCTTCAAAGATAACACCTCTAAATAATAACTCTTCAGCAATCGGTGGGAATATAACTAAACTAAAAAAAGTTAGTGTCAGTTGGTAGGTACCATGAACTGAATTAAAACCTATATGTTGAGTCTGGTTAATGTTTAGACTAGGTATCAAATGAGTAGCTAGAGTTATAACAATCAGAAAGACTACAAAATAAATTGGATACGCTATTAAAGCCAATCCTCCATCCTTTAGCCTGGGCATAACTAAACCAACATCCCGTAAGGAATGTTTGAAATATTTTAATACTAGGTAGATTAAGCCAACAGTAAAAGCCTCAGCCATTAAAACAAAAAAGAATTGGGCAGTGATAGAAGTATTCAGCCAATTATTAGCTTGGGTTTGATTCCAGCCACGAATAACAGCATAGATAGACAAGATGATAGTCGATGCATACTGAGCAACTAGAAATAATATTGCCGCTCCAACTATAATGACAATCGGTAACAACCATTTAGGAATGCGCTGTAATAAATTTTTTCGTTTATTTTCTTCGGTTTTGGTTAGATCGTTCATTATAGTTATTTAAGTTAAAAAAACCTATGGATATCAACTAAGGTTACTAGGGTTATTAGGGTTAATAGTACAAACATACCGATAGCGTTTATTATTTCTTCACTTCTTGCAGTTAGTGGTTTGCCTATTGATCGACTAATTAACATTAACCACAGCCTACCACCATCAAGTGCCGGAATTGGCAATATATTCATAATAGCCAAGGTTAGCGAAATAACTGCTATGATTAACAACATATATTGATAACCTAAAGCACTACCGTCTTTTAAAATAAAATAAATACCTACCGGACCAGCAACTTGACTAGAAGCTATCGCTTGACCGTGTTGACGAGCAACCGTATTAGCCGTAACTAATCCAGCTATTAATTTACCCAAACCAACTAGTGCGTGCCCTAGGCCTATAAACGTCAAACTAATAACTTGCCAGGTCAAGCCAACCGCTTCGATTGGACCGGACCAAATATTATAGCGTCTGAGAGTTAGAGATGTTATAGCAATTCCTAAATAGCCTTTGGGGTTTTTAGTTTTTAAACTAGCCGCTACTACCTTTTTGGTTTCTAATCTAACTACTTTTTGGGTTAAATTACCGTTACTTTTGTAAATAATTTCTGTTTTTTTGCCAGCAAACTCTTTAGCTAAGTGTTGTAAATCGCTAATCGAATTGACTTTTTGGGGACGACCAGGAGCCCCTAAAGCAATAATCTGATTTTCGGGTTTTAGACCTATCTTGGATGCCGGACTATTTGCCAGAACATAGGTTACTAAAACTTCCTGATTGCTGATATGACTGCCGTTAGTTACATTATATTGATTAGGTATTATTTGAGGCATACCTAACCATGATAAAATCATCAACAAAAATATACCGGTTACTAAATTCATTAAAATTCCGGCAATCATAATTTTGGTTTTAGCCCACAAACTAGCTGCTCCAAAACTGCCCTTCTGGACATCAGAATCATGCTCACCTTTTAATTTTACAAAGCCTCCTAGAGGTAAAATATTTATAGAAAATATCCAACCCTTTCTAGTTTTTCGTTTATAGATAGCTGGCGGGAAAAAAATACCAAACTCTTCAGCTTGTACTCCATTTCTTTTGGCAACCAAAAAGTGGCCTAGTTCATGAACTATAACTAGACCAATAAACAATACTATCCCAAATACAAAGACCAGGATCGACATATGTATAAATTATACCTTACAAATCTGTGAATCAGGTTTAAAAATTATAGTGTTAAAATTTCCGTTTCCTTTAATTTAGCCGCTTTTTCAATTTGCTCTCTATACAAACTTAAGTTTTCGTCTATTGTTTTTTCTATCCTGCGTGCATCATCTTCACTAAATTGTTTATCCTTTTTGGCCATTTCTACTTGTTTTAAAACATCATGTCTAACAGATCTCATTCTTACCAGCGTTTCTTCAACTTTTTCACCAATTTGTTTAGCAATTTCTCTACGCCGTTCTTCGGTTAAAGGCGGCACTATAACTCTAACTACTCGACCATCATCGCTAGGATTAAAACCTAAGGCCTGATTGTTTCTAATGGCTGCAGTTATATTAGCTAAATTATTTGGATCAAAAGGCGTTATTTGAATTAATTGAGCTTCTGGTGCAGTAACTGTTCCGACTTGATTTAAAGGCATCTTAGTTCCGTAAGCTTCAACCATTAAACCGTCTAGCATACTGGCATTAGCACGACCGGTTCTCAATCGATCCAACTCTTCAACTAAATGTTCTTTTGCGTTCCTAAAAGAAGTTTCTGCTTGATTAATTAAATTTTTATCCATACTAAATATTTATAATAGAACTTTTTATTCTACTTCGCCAAGAGCTAAACGACAAAACCTTCTAACAACAATATTTTCTCCTAGCCGAGCATTATGTTCTTTAACATATTCCCCAACGCTAATATCGGGATTTTTGACAAATGGTTGCTCGAGTAAACACCTCTCTTGAAAATATTTAGCTAACTGTCCTTTGAGTATCTTATCGACCATATCTTTAGGCTTACCTTCAGATATAAGCTTATCGCGTAATTCATTTTCTATTTGCATTAGAACATTAGCTGGCACCTGTTCTTGACTTAAAAACTCAGGATTGGAAGCTGCTATATGCATAGCCACATCTTTGACCATATTAGTAAAGATCTCGTTGCGGGCAACAAAATCTGTTTCACAATTTATCTCAACTATAACCCCAATACGATTATCATGATTATATGAGCCAATTACTCCAGCTGTTGCTTGTCGCTCACCTCTTTTTTCGGCTTTTGTTAAA
The DNA here is from genome assembly GCA_021846765.1 of bacterium. Classification (GTDB taxonomy): domain Bacteria; phylum Patescibacteriota; class Saccharimonadia; order Saccharimonadales; family UBA4665; genus JAJZWH01. The sequence continues at coordinate 18,989 of JAJZWH010000002.1, forward strand.
CCCTTAGCTCTCATTTCTTTCAAGGCTTGATCAAAATTACCGTTTGAGGCTTCTAAAGCCGCCTTAGCGTCAGTTAACCCTACTCCAGTCAAATCTTTTAATCTCTTTACTTGAGCAATATCTACAGACATTGATTAATCCTTTCCTTGGTTGTCGTTAACTTTTACTTTTTGGTCTCTTCTGGCAATCCCCTCTGCTACCGCCTGTTGAATATAAGAAGTAATTAAGTTAATAGTTTTAATAGCGTCGTCATTGGCAGGAATAGGATAAGTAATCAATGTTGGATCTGCATTACTATCTACTATGGCTACTGTTGGTATGTGTAACCTATTAGCTTCTTTAACAGCATTAGATTCAGTTATTACGTCGACGATAAATAAAGCGCCCGGACGACCATTAAGTTCTTTCACCCCACCATACAACCTATTTAATTCATCAATCTCTTCTTGAAATCTCTGAATTTCTAATTTGTTATAGCGGTTAGCTAATTCACCATTGGCCATCCTTGTTTCTAGGTCTTTTAAATACTTGACTCGATCACCGATAGTATTCCAATTGGTGATCATCCCACCTAACCACCTCTCGCTAACATATGGTTGTTTTACCGCCAAAGCAGCTTCTTTTACAATGTCTTGGGCCTGACGTTTGGTACCAACAAATAAAATTTGCTTACCACTAGCTGCCACATTACTTAAAAAACTGGTGGCCTGATCAAGCGACTGCACCGTTTGGTTTAAATCAATAATATGTATACCATTTCTTTTAGAATGGATATAGGGAGCCATTTTAGGGTGCCAACGACTTGTTTTGTGACCAAAATGAGCCCCTGATTCTAATAATTCCTTGATATCGACATTAGTTGACATTAATATAATCCTTTCTAAACGCAAACTTATTTTAATTAACGTTTACGCAGTCCTTGTTTACTACAGCTAGTTAGCTTATTCCAGAATAAAGCTATTACCGGAAAAGAGGTCTGCTACTACCAGCTTGATTGGTTAATAATGAGCTAATTATATCAGAGACTATTAAGATAAGCCAACAGAATTAGCTATAGTAACACATAATATAAAAGTAAAAATCTTTTATATTGCTAACAAAATCACGAAATAATTTATTGTAATCAAGGGATAAAATGAATACTTGGGTTTAACTTTAATCCTTTGATGATTAAGATAAAAACAGAAACTTGCTTTTAAGAGAGAAAAAAGTTATATTTATACTTTGTTATGAAGCGAGACTTGCATCCTAATAATTATCGACTAGTAGTTTTTGAAGACTTGAATAATGGTTTTCAACTACTAACCAGATCAACTGTCTTAACTAGTGAGACTATTAAATGGGAAGATGGCCAAGAATACCCTCTAATAAAAGTCCATGTTAGCTCTAGCTCTCATCCTTTTTTTACTGGTGAAGAAAAAATACTTGATATAGAAGGAAGAGTAGATAAATTCAAAGCACGAACCGAGGCAGCCCAAAAAGCCAAAAATCAAAGAGTTAACGCAGCCAAAAAACAAGCTCAACGTAAGGCCATTAAAATAGAGAAAGCCTCTATAGCAGCTTCCGAATAATAATTTTTAGAAATCCTTAGGTAGTAATTAACTAATTGCTATCTATTTTTAATAATATACGGAGTAGAATACAGTTTATGGATAAACAAGAAAAAAATTTAAGAGACGAATTGCGTCAAATCGATCTCCAACTAGAAAATCAAACTATCTATAGCGACAGTAGTTATCCTAAGCTAGCCAAACGACATAGCGATCTAATGCGGATTATTGAACTATATAATGAGCGCAATCGTTTACAAAAAGCACTAAACGATGCTCAAAAACTGCAATCAAATAGCGATAAAGAGATTCAGCAAATGGCCAATGAAGAGATTGAAGATTTAAAACCTAAAATTCAACATATCGAATCTCAATTAAAAGAAACAACTGTTCCTCAAGATCCTAATGATAAGAAAGATGTAATTATCGAGATCAGAGCGGCGGCCGGAGGAGATGAATCGAGTTTATTTGCCGGTGATTTGTATAGAATGTATAATCGTTGGGCTGAACTCCATGGTTTTAAAATAGAACTAATTAGTGAAAGCCCTAACGATGTAGGCGGTTTTAAAGAAATAACTTTTGCCATTCGTGGCCTAGATGCCTACAAACTTCTTAAATACGAAGCTGGGGTACATCGCGTCCAGCGAGTACCAACAACTGAAAGCCAAGGTCGAATTCACACCTCTACGGCAACCGTAGCCGTTCTACCCGAAGCCGAAGAATCAGATATTGAAATAAACCCTAACGACCTGCGAATTGACGTTTTCCGAAGTGGTGGTCATGGAGGTCAAAGTGTTAACACTACTGATTCGGCAGTTAGAATAACCCACTTACCAACAGGATTAGTGGTAGCTAATCAAGACGAAAAGTCACAAATTAAAAATAAAGCAAAAGCAATGAGCGTTCTAAGATCTAGATTATTGCAACAAAAAATAGAACAAGAACAACAACAATTATCCGAAGATCGAAAACGTCTTATTGGTAGTGGTGATCGAAGCGAAAAAATTCGTACTTATAATTTTCCTCAAGATCGAATTACTGATCATCGAATTAACTATTCTCGAAGCAACATACCAGCAGCTTTAAATGGTAATATCGACGATTTGATCGAAGCCCTATCTAAAGCTGATGATGAACTTATAAATAAGGAAAAGTAGTGGACTACTCCCAGGCTTTAAAGTGGGGTCAAGCACAACTTAGTCAATCTGGAATTCTAACCAGTAGATTAGATTGTCTAGTTTTACTAGAAGACACACTAGACATTGATCGTGCCAAAATTCTAGCACAACCACAAACTAACATAGAGCCAACTGTCTTCAAACAATATCAAAAACAAATAATCAAACGCAGCCGACACATACCTCTTGCCTATATTCGACAACAAAGTGAATTTTACGGAAGAGTTTTTTATATAGACCAAAGAGTGCTCGAACCAAGACCGGAAAGCGAAACAATTATTGAAGAACTAAAAATTATTCTTGACCATACTTTAATAACTCAAGTTTTAGATGTCGGTAGCGGCTCTGGAGTCTTGGCGATCACTACAAAGTTAGAATTTCCAAATATTCAGGTTTACGCTACAGATGTAGATAAAAAGTGTTTAAACGTAGTTAGAATTAATGCTCAAAGGCATTCTGCCCAAATTAGCATTTTCCAAGGTGACTTAATTAAGCCTATAAAAAATAACTTATGGCGCAAGCAAACAGTTGTTATGGCCAACCTGCCCTACGTACCTAGTCATTGGCAAATAAATACATCAGCCCTTCACGAACCCGGTAGGGCAATTTTCGGTGGACCAAATGGTTTAGATTTATATATAAAACTTTTTAAACAATTCTCCGAGCTTAAACACCCTCCAATTTGGGTAATTACCGAGTCAATGCCACCGCAACACCAACAATTAGCAAAGATTGCCAACAAATCAGGATATAGTTTAGCTAAAACCAACGACTTTATTCAATGCTTTAGTTGGAAATTCCACCGAGAATTACACTAACCTGTTTGGTGGTCGAACCCTTAACTATGGTAAGAGTTACCTTACTTCCAGGTTCGTATAAGTCAATTAAAGTAGATAGATCGTTTAGTTCATTCACTGGAGTAGAGTTAACCTTAGTAATAACATCTCCAGGCTTGAGACCCGCTTTTGCTGCAGCACTACCAGCTATAATTGATGGTGTTGAGCTAGATCCTTTAGGTATATATGCGCCATTATCTACTTTCAGATTGTACTTTTTAGCAATAGCTAGAGTTAAGGGTATATAACGAACACCCAAAAAAGGCCGTTTAAATTGACCAGTATTAATTACTTCTTTTATTAATCCCTTAGCCTCATTTATAGGTATAGCAAAACCGATATTTTGTGAATTGCTGGCAACTGCTGTATTCACTCCTATAACTTGACCATTCATATTTACCAGGGGACCCCCAGAATTACCTTTATTAATTGCCGCATCAGTCTGGAACATATCATTTAAATTTTCGCTAGTTGATGGCAATGATGGCAAGAAAGGATTATTGCTTCCACCGCTCGAACTAGCAGTAATGTTCCGTCCATAGCCAGAGATAATGCCGCTAGTTACCGTATTATGAAATTGGCCAAGAGCATTACCGATAGCCACTACCTCATCTCCTACCTGTACGTTACTCGAATTACCGATTACGGCTGGAGTTAAAGTTTGACCCATAGTATTGTTTATTTTGAGAATTGCAATATCTAAACTATCGCTCGTAGAAGTGCGTCCAACAACTGAAACATCTTTTAAACGCGTACCGTTATTTAGAATTATGCTAACCGAAGTAGTTCCTGCTGGTACTACATGGCGATTGGTTAATACCAAACCATTACTTGAAATAATAATTCCCGTACCTTCTGATTCACTCTGAACAGGTTGAGTTAATCCAAAAATATTATTACTACTCACTGTAGTAGTAACAGCGTCAACACTAACTACACTAGGCTCTAATTTATTAACAATATCGGTAATTAACTGATTATTGCTACTGACAGTTTTAATTTGATTAGATGTGGTTGCAGTTAAAATCTTACCCCTGTATCCAGATGATTCTAACCAACCCCCAATAAAACCACCGCCAACACCTATAACCAAAACTACCACTAAAAGCAAAGCCTGGCCTTTAGAAATTAGTTGATTGATTCGTACTTTAGGAAGATTAACTTTGGGAATAGTAATAGTGATAGTCCGAGATGATTTCATACTAGATACTCTAGCTTTGGTTTTAGGGCTATTTTCTTGATCTAATTTATTATTATCTTCCATTGTTTTCTTATTCTCCTTTATTTTTATACTATTTTACTGCCCCAATCTGAGAAAATTAATATAATTAGGACAATTGCCACCATTAAAACAACAAACCAACGTCTTAAACCTGTAGTCAATTTACCCATATGCTCAAAATAATAAATACAGGCAATTCCATATCCTATTGCAGTTAAAATAACTGTTGGTTTAGCAAATGCTCCGTAAAACAACAACCAGTGCGAGAATAACCAGGCTAACCCAGCCCCAAAATAACCCCATAGATAACTATATAAACGCGAATACCCTTCTTCAAACGCATCATAGAAATGTCGAGCAGATAAATAGCAAATTAATCCAGTCATTAATGTCAACCCATATAGGGGGCCATCAGCCCAAACTAAAAAAAGTGCACTTAAAGCACATAATTGACCGATACCCGCTTGGAGTGAGACCATTAAACTAGATGTAGCTGGTTTTAAATAGATTAGCCACAACCCGTAAGCAACTGCCCAGGCAAATTGAACTATGACACTGTAACTATGGGTCATAAACATGACTATAGATAAACCTACCATTAGATCTATGGAATTAGCTCTTATATTGGCCAGCCAGAACCTGGGTCTTACTGCAAACATACGCCATTTACTTAAAACAACTAAAATGAGAGCAAGCTGAGTAAATTGATTGTCATTTAGCCTAACTAGTATAAAAATAATCAACGGCAACGCAGCCAACAAGGAATTATGTAATATTGATGAAAAGCCCTTAACAGGCTTTAATCTCCGTAAGATAATTTCCATTTACATACATTTTACTACACAAAGGTTTTTCGCAATGCACCAATTATTATATATATAATAAAATTCAGGTCATTATGTTATAGTTTATAAACGTGATTAAGTTTAAACGCTCAACAACAAACGAACCAAAAGACGACAACAAAAGCTCTAGATCTAGAGAAGTTTTGTCATTTTTAGGAATAATCTTATTAGCTTTAGCTTTTGCCTTTTTAATAATTACTTTTGTTTTTAGGTCCTATTCTGTTGATGGGCCCAGTATGGAACCAACATTGCAAAACGAAAACAAACTTATTGTATGGAAATTACCTAGAACCTGGGCAATGATCACTGGTCATCAATACGTACCAAAACGAGGTGACATTATTGTTTTCAATGAAGCCAACCTATCGGTATGTGGACAAAATACTAGTCGTCAATTAATCAAAAGAGTTATCGGTTTACCTAACAATAAAGTAGTAATTAAAAACGGTAAAGTAATGATATACGACCATAATCATCCGCATGGTTTTGACCCAGATCTAACACTAGGCTACAACAAAACACATTTTATTCCGTACACCACAGGCAATGAAACTATCCAACTTAACTCTCATCAATTATTTGTTCTCGGAGACAATCGAACTGTATCTTGTGACTCAAGATATTTTGGGCCAATTAACACAAGCCAAGTAATCGGTCAATTGGTACTACGCATTTTGCCATTATCTCAAGCTCGAGCATTCTAAATCTACTAGTCTTTAAGTTGGTTAATAATTCTTTTTAATTCTTGGTCGTTAGTAAAAACTATTTCTAATCTTCCGCCTTTAGCCATCCTCCGAATATGTACATCCGTTTTCAGCATCTTGCCTAAAAGTTTAGTCTCGGGAGTATCCATGGCTACTCTAGCTTTAGCCTCTTTTGGATCATGATGCCCAGATTTAATACTACTAACATACCGTTCTGCCTGACGAACACTCCAACCGCCAATACAGTATTTCAATAAGGATTGCTGATGTTCTGGATAATCTTTTAATGCTAATATGGCCCTAGCATGTCCTTCAGTGATAATTTGTTTATTCAATGCCTCTATAGCTTCAGGTGGCAAATTTAACAATCTAACTATATTGTTCACAGTTGAAAATGCTTTACCCAGTTTTTTACCGATTGCATCATAAGACAAACTAAACTGTTGATGTAATTTTTCAATAGATAGCGCCTGTTCTATTGGAGACAAATCAACGCGTTGAACATTTTCAATCATGGCAACCTCTAATTGCTCTAATTCCTTCAGTGTTCTAACAATAGCCGGTATAGTGGCTAAACCTGCAAGTTTAGCGGCTCGCCAACGTCGTTCACCGGCAATTAACTGAAATTTATCTTTGTCTTTAGTAGGAGAAACAATAATTGGCTGTAAAACTCCGTGTTTTTTAATCGAATCAGCTAATTCTTCGATACTCTTTTGGTCAAAATGACGTCTTGGCTGATTTAAATTTGGCTCGATCAGCTCAATAGATAATCTATGAATTCTCTCCATCGATTCTTTAATAAAATCTCTATTTATTTCTTTGGGAATTAAAGCTGATAATCCGTTACCTAAACCATGTTTTTGTGTCTTTACCATGTTAATGATCACTATACCATAATGACCTACGCTTTGTCTGGCAAGATTAATATTTCTAAGTTATTAATGCGTAAATTAGGAATAAAATATGCAATAAATCATTATTATATAGTAAATTATTGGAAAATAATGTTTTGCATAAAGCCTAATGCAGTCATATCAACATTCTGTCGCAAATTGCTCAATAACACTAGAAATGTATTCCAGTATGGTTTAGTTTTTAAACATTGGATATATCGGTTTTATTCAAATTCTTGGGATACTCAGGCGCTGTAACGAATTTCTCAACCACAAAATATTTAGGCGACTTAATGACTACCTTTTCTAATGAGCTAACTTCATGTCCCGGCACTACTACAAAACGAGCTCTGTTATGATGAATCTTCAGATATTCATCAAGTTTAACTGGAATACGTAATCTACAATTCTCATCTGAACATTCACAATAAAAATTCAGGGATAGCTCATTAGTATCGGGTGCAGCGTCCCCTTCAAAAGCCGCTAAATCATCTAATGCTGCTAGGCCTTTAGCGACATTTTCATTATGTTGACGAAAGATTGCCTCGTTTTCGACCAAACGGCGTATCGATAACTTATTGCTCATAACTTTAAGTATATAGCATTAGCAAAGCACTTATAATAATTATCTAGAAATTATAAATTGGCAATCAAAAAATAAAATCTTAAGACATCACAATAATCTAAATGTTATTGTTATATTGTTAACAGTACTAGCTGAAAAATTCTGGGAATATCTATAGAAGTGTTGATAGTCTTCGTTGAACTTCTTTGGCTAGTTGACGATATGCTCTCGCACCTTTGCTCCATTTATCATAATTATTAATAGTTTTACCATGAGACGGGGCTTCGGCTAAACGAACGTTTCTCGGTATAAGAGTTGTAAAAACTTTATCCCCAAAATAATTTAATACTTCAGTTTTAACTTGTTCTGATAAACTAGTGCGACTATCGTACATTGTTAATAACACACCAAGTAAATCAAGGTCTGGATTTAAACCATTTCGCACTAACTGAATGACTTCTAGTAATTGACTTAACCCTTCTAGTGCATAATATTCTGTCTGGACCGGTATTAAAACCCCGTCAGCAGCAGTTAAAGCATTAACCGTCAACAAGCTCAATGCAGGAGGACAGTCAATTATTATGTAGTCATAATTACTATATTGTAATCCTTGCCTTAACTTATACTCTCGATCTTTATATTGCGCTAATTGAAGTTCAAGGGTAGCTAGAGATTGTTCGGTAGGAATTAAATAAATGCCTTCTTGAACATTTAGAATAGCTTGTTCAAGCGAGATATTACCTAAAATAAGTTCCTTAGTACCCAAATTAACATCTTGTTTATTAACACCTAGTCCACTCGTGGCATTGCCTTGAGGATCGATATCGACCACTAAAACTCGGTATTTTAACTTAGCTAAATAAGCTGCCAGATTAACTACAGTAGTAGTTTTGCCAACGCCACCCTTTTGATTAATAACTGCTATCGAGTAGCCCATTTTCTAATTATTTCTTTCTGGTTTTGCATAATATATATAACAGTATACCTTGTTAAGATTAGCTTTTGATAAATTAAAGAAGTGTCTTATCTTGACTGTTCGTTTAGATAAGACACTTCATTCATTTTTGTGACATCTTTGATGTCTTTTTTAGTTGGATTTTTAGTCTCTCGGTTTTTATTTATGACTTATTTTATTATTTTAACCAATTTTTGTTGGTTAGGACTGGTGCGAGTCTCCCAAGGCCTGGGACCATCCAATCCTATGATTTAAGTATCTACCTTTATATAGGGGTAATCAAGACTTTTTTGAATAATTTTTATATGCATAGTAGTTAGCAAAAAATGTATTTTTTTTGCTTCTTTTTGTAGATTTTATTGCTATATAAACAATTTTATCGGTATTTTAGGCTATTGTTTAGGTAGTAAAATATACTATACCATTAAGTTATATAGTTGTGTTAGATACAACTATATAAAAAAGGTCATTTAGTTATCCACAATCTAAAATTTTACTTTTTTTAAAACAACGCTTAACTTATACTAACAATTTTTAAGACACTCATATGTTGACGATGTCCTCGAACAGTATGAACCCGTTTTTTAGCTTTATAACGTATAGAAGTGGTTTTATCGGCCATTTTATCTGCTTCAATGATCGATGCAGTTACCTTAACTCCTTTAACTTGTGGTTTTCCAATAGATATTTTCTTATCATCAATGACTAACAGTGGGGTAAATTCAACCGTCTTTCCCTCTTTGAGCTTTTCTACTGTTAATATATCACCCTCAGAAACTATATATTGCTTGGAACCAGTTCTAATAACCGCTTTTTTCATTTATCTATTTACCTTATTATAATTATTAGCTTATTTTACCAGAGATAGTTTAATTGGTCAAAGATCATGTATTTACTTTAACCAATGCTCAACTTATTAATTTTAAAACTATTATTTCTTTGGATTAAATTAAATATATAAATATATTTTATAGTCTACCTATTTTGTCCAACTAAGTTTATACTTAAAATTTATCTAGGCTTTTTGGAGTTTGATACCCAGTTCCGCTGTTTCAATCATTACAACAGTACCGAAAGCATCGCTTAGCTCTGATTGGTTAAACTTGGTGGCTAGGGTTTCTTTTTTAATTAATTCTTGAAGTTGAATATTTTTTAAAACACTACTTAAGTCATTATTATTACTGGCTAGTTGTAATTCAATTCGATCATCAACATTTAGTCCAGAAATCTTTCTAGCATTTTGAACATTACGGATTATTTCTCTAGCTAAACCTTCTTGTTTAAGCTCTTCAGTAATTCTTAGGTCGATTACAGCAATAAGCTCTCTTTGTATTTTGGATGTTTTGATGTCTAGATTAACTTGCTTAACATTAAGTTCATCGGCTATGATATTTTTTAAATCTTCATTTATTATATTTGTAGGATCTACAACACTTACTGACCTTAGAGGCTGCCTAACTTTAATGCCCGCTTCAGCTCGCTGTCTTAGGCCTTCATTGATTATTTCTCGAGCATAGGCCATGCTTTTTATTAAATTTTGATCAATTAAGCCGACCTTTGGCCAATCTAATAAATGGACGCTATCCCCTCCGGTTAATAAGCGATATAACTCTTCACTTAAAAAAGGTGTAAATGGAGCTAATAGGATACTCAATTGAACTAAAACATAATGAAGTGTAGCGTAAGCCTGGTTTTTATCTTGATCGTTTTCTGTTTTCCAGAATCTTTTACGTGACCTTCGTACATACCAATTAGAAGCATCATCGATAAAAGGCATTACTTCCTTTAGAGCACTTGGAATATCGTAGGCTTGCATATATTTATCAATTGAATTATTTAGTTGATGAGTTCTTGAGATTATCCATCGATCAAGTAAATTATCTGAATGAAGGTAATCGTCTGATTCAGCCTGCCATTGCCAATTATCTACATCAGCATACAAACTAAAGAAATCATAAATGTTCCAGATCATCGCTAACTTACGATTAGTATCGGCTACTTCTTTATCTGTTAAAATAAAATCTTCAGCATTTAAAACCGGAGAACTTAATAATAGAAAACGTAGCGCGTCAGCACTATAATTATCCATTAATATATTAGGGTCAGTATAGTTTCCATAACTTTTACTCATCTTGCGGCCATCATTGCCGGCTAAAGTACCAGTTACAATAACATTTTTAAATGAATGGGTATTAAACAAGCCCACCCCCAAAGCATGAACATAGTAAAACCATGCTCTAACTTGGCCTACATATTCAGCTATGAAATCACCAGGAAAATTTTGTTCAAACTTTTCTCTATTTTCAAAAGGATAATGAAACTGGGCAAAAGGCATACTACCGCTTTCAAACCAACAATCTAATACCTTATCTATGCGTTTATATTCAACTCCATCTATTGTAAAAGTAATATCGTCGACCCATGGACGATGATAATCTTCTAGTTCAACTCCTGACAACTCTTTCAACTCAGCATAACTACCAACTACTTTAATATGTTCTTGACCTTGCTGATCAATCCCTTTCCAGACAGGCATCGCCGTAGCCCAAAATCTATCTCGACTAATATTCCAATCTGGTGCACTAGATACAGTTTTGGCAAACCTACCGTATTTTATATGCTCGGGAAACCAATGAATATTTTTATTAAGATCTAACATTTCTTGACGTTGATCATCAATATCCATAAACCAACTCGGGTGAGCTCTATATATTAATTTAGTATCGCATCGATGGCAGTGTGGATATTGATGCTTAATGTATTCAATTTTCCAGATCACATCCCGATCATGTAAGGTTTTAGCTATGGTTTTATTAACATCCCAAATCTGCTCACCTTTCCACTCTCCACTGGTATATATCCCGTAATCATCTAAGTTTGCCTTAACTGGTATAGAATTTTTCTTAGCCAATTCCCAGTCCTCTTCACCGTATGCTGGAGCTAAATGAACAATACCCGTACCATCATTGACTGTTACGTAGTCTGCATGCCAAATTTTATGAGCATTTAATCCTTGCCTT
>JAJZWH010000050.1 GCA_021846765.1 bacterium
CCGATCTGGAACTGAATATGGAGTACAAGCTGCGGCTGAAGATTACTTTCATACCTCAGCAGCAAAGTTAACTTTAGCTCAATCAGTAATGTTAGCTGCTTTGCCCCAAGCACCAGGTATATATTCCCCTTACGATAGTACTCAGTTTAATCCAGAAGCCGGAAATACTTTTAGTAAAAGCGCCTTAATAGGTCGAATGGATTATATCTTGCTTTTAATGCGCCAGCAGGGATATATAACCAAAGCTCAAGAAGATCAAGCCAAGGCAGTCAATATATTAAGCGAGATTCATCCCCTTCAAGGTAAATTTAGTAATATTATCGCCCCATATTTTGTAATGACCGCTAAACAACAACTACAAAAAATGTTTGGAGCTAATACTGTCAATATTGGAGGCTGGAAAGTTATCACTACTCTGAGCGTTCCTCAGCAATATAAAGCCGCACAACTAGTCCAATCTAACTTGGCTAATGTTAAGAATGACGGCGGTGATGAAGAAGCTATGGTAGTCGAAAATGCGCCAACCGGGCAAGTAACTGCCTTAGTTGGTGGTACTAACTTTTTTAATGCTAATCATGGAGAAGTAAACTATGCTACAGATTTAATTAACCCAGGATCAACCTTTAAGCTTTACGACTATACTACCCTGATCGATGAACATAATAATGTTGGCGCTGGTACTGTGCTTTATGATGTTCAAGAACCACTACCAGGTTACCCTTGCACCAATAAAGCATTGCCCTTAGCAGGAGGTAACTGTCTATATGATTATGATTACCAATATCCAGGACCATTAACTATTCGTTATGCTTTTGCTGGCTCTAGAAATGTTCCAGCAGTTAAAGCTTGGCTAATTAATGGTGGACAAAATACTATTAATTTAGCCGAGAAAATGGGATTAACTAGTGGCTATAACTGTTACGCCAATAACGCTGAAACCATTAAAACTAAATGCTATGGATCAGCTGCTATTGGTGAAGGTGGTTATTTAAGACTTAATGAAAGCGTTAATGGTTATGCTACCGATGCTCGTCTAGGTAATTACGTACCTCAAACTTTTATATTACAAGTGATTAACGCATCTAACAAAACAATCTATAAATGGACTCAGCCTAAACCCAAACAAGTAGTTCGACCTGATGCAGCCTATATAGTAGACAATATTCTATCTGATCCAGCAGCTACTTATCTGCCGGGTAGTTGCGGACCAATTAATTGTACTGTTGAATCGCAGTTTGGTTGGAAATTTCAACATACCAATGGTTGGGACGTAGCTATAAAAACAGGTACTACTCATAATGATGAAAGCGGATTAATGATGGGTATGACCACTCAATACGTAGTAGGTAGCTGGGTAGGTTACTATACGGCCACTAAGCCTCTTACACCTCACTATGGTGGCCTAGAAGGCTTAACTGAACCATTGACTAGAGGGATGATCACTTATCTTACTCAAAATCAAAAGCCAATAAATTGGACTCCACCTCCAGGGATAAAAACCTTACCAGCTTATGTAGTTAACCATCCTCCCGCCCAAGTTCAAGGTTACTATTTTGGTTGGCAATATCCAAGTCCGAGTACAGACATATATCCGTCATGGTATGTATCTAAGTCATCGTCTTCCAGCTATACAATAGATAAAGTATCTGGTGACTTGGCAACTGCTTGTACGCCTCCAGATGCTAGAGAAACAATTTATGGTACAACGGCTAGCAGCGATTCAGCTGATCCTTTTTGGCCAATTGGTAAGACTACGACTAGTAGTGTACCTAATGTCTATGACCCGATTCATAAGTGTACCGATCAGCCACCGCAACTAACCTTAACTGCACCATCTGAGTGTTCAAATACAGATAATAATAATCAAGGTTGTGCAATAACTATGACAGCAACTCAAGGTACCCATCCATTAGGTGGTGGAAAATTCGGAGGCACTATAAGCCTTAATATTAACGGCAAATTAGTTAAGACTTTTTCTGTCAGTAATTCTCCTGCAACCGTAACATATTACTATATACCAACTGCCAATGGGCCAATCCAGGTGTCAGCGACAGTTACGGATAGTGTGCTTTATCAAACTACCGATACTGCACAAATGCAAGGTTTATATACTCCCGCTACCCAACCACCATCTTCAACTACATCTAATAGCACTACCAGTACTCCATCAACTAGTGGTAGCGGAGGAACTCCACCCAATCCTGTTCTTTAAATTAAAGACAGGACAAGAAATAGTTTATTAGGACAAAAATTGATTTAAAGCAAGTTTAATATCATTTACTGGTCGAAGAAAAGCTGAATATTTGAGGTTTGTAATTTTGGGACCTATAGCATAAGAAAAACCTAATTTTTGAGATTCCTCTATTCTTCTTTCAATGTAAGGGACGTGTCTAATTTCTCCAGATAGACCTAATTCTCCAAAAACAACAGCATTATCCTTTAACTGTTTGTTTTTTGCTGCTGAGCAAATAGACATAGCTATTGCTAAATCCGCAGCAGGTTCACTAATCTTGAGTCCGCCAACTATATTGACATATACGTCTTTGTCTCCAAGATTTAAACTAGTTCTTTTTTCAATCATAGCTATAAGTAAGTTAACTCTACCCAGATCTAAGCCACTGACAGCTCTTTTTGGATACCCATAACTTGTTTTATTGACTAAAGCCTGAACTTCTACAAGTATTGGTCGACTTCCCTCTATAGTAGCTAGAACAATCGAACCATCAGTAACTTTGCGTTCTGCCAATAAAACTGCCGACGGATTGTCTACTGCAATAAGTCCATTATTTTTCATCTCAAAAATGGCGGTTTCGTTAATAGAGCCAAATCTATTCTTAGAACCTCTTAATAATTTTAAATTACCAGCTTGATCTCCTTCTAAACTAAGTACTACATCAACAATATGTTCTAATAATTTAGGTCCAGCTATACTACCTTCTTTGGTAACATGACCAACAATAATAATTGCAATATTGTTTTGTTTTGCGCTATTGGCTAGTAAACTGGCGCTATTAGTGACTTGAGATATACTGCCTGGTGATGATCCGATATCTTGAGAACTGATTGTCTGAATTGAATCAATTATTACTAGACTATAATTTTTTTGATCTATTTCGTGGACAATATCATCTGTCGAATTAGTTGAAGCAATTTTAAGGTTGGGCGCTTTTAAGCCTAATCTATTAGCCCGAGACCATACCTGATGTATTGACTCCTCTCCGCTGATATACAAGACATTAGCGTTTTGGCCGATAGCTACTGCTATTTGCAATAATAAGGTGCTCTTACCCATACCTGGCTCACCACTGATAAGATTAACACTGCCTTGGACTATACCTCCACCAAAGACCTTATCAATGTCGGGTATACGCGTTGTTAAGCGTGGCTCTAATAAACTAATGGTAGAATCTAACTTTTTAGTTTCTAGGGTATTTATTGGTTTACTTTTAAATGAAGATTTTATTTCTAAGGTATTCCATTGACCACATTCTGAGCATCTACCAGCCCAGGTTGAATAAGTTGCACTACAATTGCTGCATACATAACTAGAAATTTTTGAATTTTTAGACATGCAATTATATTAACTTATTTATTAATTGGAGCGGTAATATTATTAGCATTTATTGCTTTTATTAACTGTTGTTCTTGTAAAACGAGTGAATTCAGGTTATTAACCAGAGTATTATATTTTGCTATATTGGCTTTAATGCTTACCAGTAGGTTGTTATAGACATTAACTAGATTATTATAGGCATTAATTTGATTGCTCATTGATGTCCTATAGAGTGTTTGTTGAGAATTGTTTAGTTGGGTCTTAAGTAAGTTTATTTTAACTAGTGTTTGATTGAGTTGATTTTCGCTAGAATTTATTGCTATTTTAAGTTGTTCTAAATTTGTTTTATCGTTATTTATTTTTTGTTGTCTTGAAGTAAAAGCAGCTTGATAATTGTTATATAGTCCTACTATTTTGTTTCTGTCTTTAAAATACTGCTTATATACACTCGCTATATTATTGGGCAAATATTTAACTTCAGTGCCAAGAACAGAAAAAAGTTCATCATATTGTTCTCCAGGCTCAGTTGCTAAATAAGAGTTCATCTGCTGTTTAATGGCTAGGCTTTTAACGTCTTTTAAGTAAAAAGTCCACATTTGCTGATTTAGTAAATTGCGTTGAGTTAAGGGTATTCTGGCATAGCCTGCGTGTAGCATTTCATAGGCAGCCGTAACTGGAACTATACCTTTTAAATTAGCATCCAAAACATTGAGTAAATATATTCCATTGTCATTAACATGATAACAACCAATTACGTAATCTTCTTCTAGCGTATTAGGACATTGACTAGCAAAAGCTTTTTTAGAAAGCAACTCAGGTTTATTAACATAAAACAATTCCTTACCATAACTAGTCATGGTATCTTGGTTAGCTAAATTTACTATAGTTTGTGGAGGTTTATAGGTTAGTAGAGTATAAAAATCCCGAACTTTTTCACCATTTTTGGCTATCCAAAATACTCCTCCTATAGTCATAATTAAAATCAATAACAGAAAATATTCCCACTTTTTACTTTTGCCCATAACTTTTTTGATTATTCGTTATGCGCGGCATAAGCAAGCTGACCGTTTTTAGTAGCCACCTGGATTATGTCTCCTCTTGAATAATGTTCATCCAAGACTTCAAATGCCATTTTATCCTCAATAGTATCTTGAATCAGTCTTCTGAGTGGTCTAACGCCATTTCGTGCATCGTATCCGTGTTCTAGTAGATATTTCTTAGCGTTGGGTGTAAGTGTTAAACCAATACCTTTCTTTTGGAGTCTCGCTTTTAATTCATTAATCTGTAAATCGATTATGTGATTTATGTCTTTTTTAGTTAAGGCATTAAATACTATAATTTTATCTATTCTATTTAACAGTTCTGGACGCATTATCTTTTTTAATTCATCCATTACTTTAGATTCATTTTGGCTATGTAGTTGATCTAATTTTTGTTCCTCGTTGGTAGTTTGTACATGAAATCCTAAGTTAGCTTCCTTTTGTAATTTATCTGCACCCACATTACTTGTCATTATAACTACGGTATTTGTAAAATCTATTTTACGGCCTTTGGCATCTGTTAAAACTCCATCTTCTAGAATTTGTAAAAGCATATGAAAAACATCAGGATGGGCTTTTTCGATTTCATCAAACAACACTACGCTATATGGTTGCCTACGTATTTTATCCGTTAGTTGGCCGCCGTCTTCATATCCTACATATCCGGCAGGAGCACCAACTAATCGTGAGACGTTGTGGTGTTCTCCGAATTCGCTCATATCTATTTTAATTAAGTTATTTTCACTTCCAAAAAATTCTCTAGCTAGTACTCTAGCTAATTCTGTTTTACCTACACCGGTAGGACCTAAAAATACAAATGACCCTATTGGACGTTTTTCGCTACCAATTCCACTTCTATTTCTGCGTATTGCTCTAGATACTGCACTAACAGCTTCTGCTTGACCGACTATCGATTTACTGATGATAGACTCAAGTTTTAATAAATATTTGGCTTCGGATCTAATGACTTTTTTTACAGGAACTCCAGTCATCCTAGATATTACATCTGCCAAGTCTTCGCTAGTTAACTCTAATTGTTTATCTTTTTTTATGGATGATTCTAATTTATTCAATTCTTCCGTTATCTGACTAGCACGAGTTTTAAAATGAGCGGCTAATTGATAATCTTCATTATCCGATGCTTCATCTTTACGTAAATTAACTAATTGCAGTTCTTTATTAAGTTTTCTTACTTCAGGATTAATTTTAACTTTGACTACTCGAATATGAGCTGCTGCTTCATCGATTAAATCTATAGCTTTGTCTGGCAAATAACGATCTTGAATATATCTTTTAGATAGCGTTACTGCATCAGCTAATACTTCATTATTAATTTTGACTCCATGAAATTGTTCGTAATGTTTTCTTAAACCTTTCAAAATCGCTAAAGTTTCTGCTGGTGTTGTTTCAGGTACTTGAATAGGCTGGAATCTTCTTTCTAAGGCTGCATCCTTTTCAATATGCTTGGTATATTCTGACGTTGTCGTAGAGCCAATAAAACGAATTTTTCCTCTGGCTAAAGCTGGTTTTAAAATATTGCCAGCATCCATTGCTCCTTCAGCAGCACCTGCACCTACTATTAAATGCATTTCATCAACAAATGCGATAATTTTTTTATCTTTCTCTAGCTCTAACATTACTTTCTTTAACCGATCTTCAAATTCTCCCCGATATTTAGTACCAGCAATCATCCCGGCTAAATCAATCATAATAATGCTTTTATTTAGTAAACTATCTGGTACATCTTCATTGACTATTCGTTGAGCTAATCCTTCAACTATAGCGGTTTTACCAACTCCAGGCTCGCCGATTAATACAGGATTGTTTTTTAGCCTTCTATTAAGTATTGTGATCACTCTACTTATTTGGACTTCTCTACCAACAACTGGATCCAATTTACCTTCTCTAGCTAGTTGAGTTAAGTCTGTACCAAAATTATCTAAGGCTGTTTTTCTGCCTCTTTTTGTTCTATTATCTGAGGATAAACCATTTTCTCTTTCGCTGAACTGTGCTCTACTTAATAACTGTTCTAAATCTTTAGCAAGTATATCTACATCTACGTTCATATCTCG
>JAJZWH010000051.1 GCA_021846765.1 bacterium
TGTTGAGTCTAAGGAATTCGTTATAGTAGTTGGCCAGAGCGGAGCTGGGAAAACGACCCTGCTAAGATTACTTACTAGAGAAGAGCGGCAAACTTCAGGAAAGATAATTGTTGGTGGAATTGATTACGATAAGCTTAAAGATAAGGAAATTCCTTTGTTGCGACGAAAAATTGGAGTAGTTTTTCAAGACTTTAAATTATTACCCAATAAGACAATATTTGAAAATGTTGCTTATGCCTTAGAAATGGTGGGTATGGGGAATAGGGAAATTAAAAACACCGTTCCTAAAGTTCTAGATATTGTTAATTTAACTGGTAAAGAAAATAGCATGCCATTAGAATTGAGTGGAGGCGAACGTCAACGGGTGGCTATTGCTCGAGCTATAGTTCGTCAACCAAAAATTTTAATTGCCGATGAGCCAACTGGTAATTTAGACCCAAAGCATGCTTGGGATGTGATAAAAATATTAGAAAAAATTAATCGTTACGGGACAACTGTCTTACTGACTACTCATAATCAGGATATAGTTAATCGTTTAAAAAGACGAGTTGTAACTATTAAAGATGGCAAGATTGTTAGCGATCGTGCTAATGCTGGTTATAAACTATAAATAGAGAAGAGATTGCGTAGGACAAAGTGAGCGTCAAAAGAAGAATAGTAACACTCTGGAGGGTAATTCATACAGGTATTGTTAATTTTATCCGTAATATATCTTTAGCTTTGGCTGCGATGGCGATTATGGTAGTGACGCTAACTATTGTTCTGTTTTCGGTAATTATTAACTATACCTTTTCTCATACGATTACTCAGATCACAGATAAGATTGATATTTCTGTCTATTTAAATAATAACGATACTAAAGCTCAAACGGCTAGTTTAATCAAAGAGATTAAGCAACTGCCGAACGTCCAGAGCGTACACTATCTAGATCAAGCTCAAGTTTTAGCTGAATATATTAAACAAAATGCTTCCAATCAACAACTTATCCAAGCAGTCAATGAAACAAATAACCCCTTACCGCCAACCATTATTATTAAGCCGTCTAGTTTGAATAATTTACAATCAATCAAAAATTTTCTGTCTAAGCCACAAGTTAATGCTTTACAGACAGCTCCTCCAAGCTATAGTGGTCAAGAAAAACAAGCCATCGATCGAATTACCCATGCAACTAATGTTTTGCAAGAGATAGGTGTAGCGGCTGTTGTAATTTTTGCAGTAGTAAGTGTGTTGATAATATTTAATACAATCCAAATGGCTATTTTTAATCGGAGAGATGAAATTCAAATAATGCGTTTGCTAGGGGCGGGTACTTGGTATATTAGAGGACCGTTTATAGTTGAAAGCATTATTTATGGCATATTGTCGGCTATAGTATCGGTGTTGATTATCAATGAATCTTTTCAAGCTAGTAGTGCTACTCTTCAGGCTAGCAGTCTGGGTCTATTAGACATAGGATATGCTAACAAATTTTTTGATAGTCGATTTTTACAATTATTGACCATTGAAGTAGGTCTTGGTATTGTAATAGGAGCCGTATCATCATTAATAGCGACCAGACGGTATTTAAAATTTAAAACCAAGTAAACTTTCATTAAAAAAATAACTAAATAAATCTATTTAAAATCATAATTCTAGCTAGTCTTAATTAATACAGACTAGGATTTCTAGATAGCAAGGAGAAAAGCCTATAAATAAGACCCAAAGTTTTTATTGAAAAAAGTAAATAGGAATAGGATGGGTAACTTTGACAAAACATGATATAGTAAAGGTGCGGTTAAAAAATAAAAACCCCAAAATGAAAACAATAGATAAAACTTACTTTCGTCGGTATGTTCGGCCTGGGCTGGCAGTCATGGTTTTAAGTATAATGGTTCTTGTTTTTGGTTTTTATGCTAAAGCCAAAGCAACTAATTATCAGGCTCAAATCAACAACTTAAATAATCAAAATGCTCAAGCTCAAGCTTCTATTAATGGACTGCAGGTTCAAGCAAGCAATTATCAACAAGCTATAGCCGCTTATCAGGCTCAAATTAGTGCTATCCAAAATAGTATTGCCGTTAATCAAGCTAAACAAGTAGTATACCAACAACAAATAGTGGCTGATCAGGCCAAGATTGCTCAAAATAAAGCTTTTTTGGCCAATGATCTTAAGACAATGTATGTTCAGGGTCAAATGACCACTATTGAACAATTGGCTACAAGTCAAAACTTGAGTACTTTCGTAAATAGACAAGAAGATGATATTAAAATACAAGATCAGTTAGATAGTCTGTTAACGACAATTAAAAATTTACAGCTACAAGCTCAGAACAACAAAAATCAAATCACTGCCTTGCTAGCAACTGAGCAATCACAGCAGGCTCAAATTTCAGCTGATCAAAATCAACAGAGTCAACTATTAGCTATGAATCAGCAACAACAGAGTAGTTATAACGCTCAATTGGCTGCTAATAACAGCAAGATAGCCACCCTACAAGCTGAACAGGCAGCTGCTAATGCAGCTATTGCTCAATCAGTTAATATAGTTGCTCCTTCGGGAGGTAGTGGCGGTGCATGTGATATTGGTTACGGGAATGGTGGCTATCCTCTTTCTTGGTGTAACGCGCCTTTTAGTATGAGCTATTCAGCGAACGATACTAATGGCTTTCCTGAAAGACAATGCACATCTTATGCTTATTGGTATTTTACGTCTGTAGAAGGTCAAACTAATTTTCAAGTTAGTGGCAATGCCGGCTGGTGGTGGGAGACTAGTAACTATCCTGTATCAACCTATCCAGACGTTCAAGTTGGTGCTATAGGTGTTGAACCATCTTCTGCTACTAATGCTCCAGTAGCTACTCTGCACACTAGTTTCGATGGAGGTTACTATGGTCATGTGATGATAGTTAAAGCTTTGCCTGGACAGAATTATCCTGGGTATGGAGTAGTTCCTAGTGGCGATGTATTAGTAGCCAGTATGAATGAAGATGGTTATGGGCATTTTATGTATGATCTATGGCCGGTAAACTATCTAATGTACATTAATCCAAAGTAAACATAATTAGTTTTTGTCGGTTAATTATTTTGGTCTATAATATAATTTAAATTTAGCTATAGAATTTAAAAATAAGCGAAAGAGGCCGTTGTGGGTTGTTATGTCCAAGATTAATTTAAACTACAAATTATCTAAAAGTGAAATAGTCAGGATAGTCTTTGGGATAGTTATAGTAGTCGGTGTATTTTTTATTGGCTTAAATATTGGTAATGGGAATATATCTTTTGTTAGTAATGGTTTAAATAATAACTTGCCTAATCAGTTAAATTACTCATCAATTAATCAAGAATATCAGGTATTAAAGGCTAATTTTGATGGCAAACTTACTCAAACTCAATTACTCAATGGTTTAAAACATGGATTAGCTGAAGCTACCAATGATCCATATACAGTTTATTTTACCAAAGCTCAAGAAAAAGCTTTCAACGATCAACTAAATAACTCTTTTAGTGGTATAGGTGTTGAGTTAACCGAAAATGCTCAAAAACAGATAATTATAATGGCTCCTTTAAATGGCTCGCCAGCCGCTAAAGCTGGTTTACAGCCCAAAGACATTATTGCTGCAATTAATGGTCAATCAACTTCTGGTATGTCGCTAAATAGTGCATCGAATAAGATTAGAGGCAAGGCTGGGACTAAAATAACCCTAACTATTATTAGGAATAATAAACAAATTAATTTCACTGTAGTTCGCCAGAATATAACGGTTCCCAGCGTTAATTATAAGATATTAAGCGGTAATATTGGCTATATATCGATTTTAACTTTTGCCAATGATACGGCTAGCTTAATGCAAAAAGCCGCTCAATATATGGTCAGTAATCACGTTAAGGGTATTATCTTAGACTTAAGGAATAATCCGGGTGGTTTAGTTACGGCAGCGGTGGCTACTTGTAGTGAATGGTTAAAACCTGGCCAAGAGGTTATGCAGGAAAGAAGAGGAACTCAAGTTCTTCAAACTTATAATGCGACCGGAGGAGATATTTTACATGGCATACCAACCGTTGTATTGGTTAATGGCGGCTCGGCTTCGGCTAGTGAAATTACCGCTGGTGCCTTACATGATCATCATGATGCTTATTTGATAGGCACTAAGACCTTCGGTAAGGGGGTCGTACAGCAATTAATTAAATTATCCGATGGAGGTGAATTGAAAGTTACTATTGCTTCTTGGTATCGTCCAGACGGACAAGATATAGAGAAGATTGGCATAACTCCCGATGAAGTGGTAAATCCTGCGGCAAATGGTACCGACAATCAGCTAATTGCTGCCGAAAATTATCTTAATAACAAATAGTTGTTTGTAGTCGTCTTTAGAGATATGGTAACATTGAATTAATTAGCAACACAGAGAGAGGTATAAATAAGTGGCCCAAGGTCAAACCAAGTATATTTTCGTTACTGGTGGAGTACTTTCAGGGCTAGGGAAGGGCATAACTGCCGCTTCTATTGGGAATTTATTACGAGCTAGAGGGTTAACTGTTAATTTACAAAAATGTGATCCTTATCTGAATGTTGATGCAGGCTTACTAAATCCCAGAGAACATGGCGAATGTTTTGTTACTAAAGATGGCGCAGAAACTGATTTAGATTTAGGACATTATGAACGTTTTACCGGTGAAGAAATGACTAAAGACAGCTCACTAATGGCTGGTAGAGTTATGCTTAAGGTTATTCAAGACGAAAGAGCTGGCAAGTATAACGGTGATGATGTGCAAATTATACCTCATTTAACAGCAGCAATTCAGGATTATATTCAAGCTGCTGGCCATGGATATGAAGTGCATATAGTTGAAATCGGTGGAACTGTTGGAGATTACGAATCTTTGAGTTTCATTGAAGCCATACGAGAGTTCTCAATTAGGGTTGGTCGAGAAAATTGTTTATATGTTCATGTGGTTTATTTGCCTTATTTAACGGCTAGTCAAGAAATCAAAACAAAACCTGCTCAGAATTCGGTACGAGAATTGCGCGGATTGGGAGTAACCCCAGATATTTTGGTTGGTCGAAGTGAAGTACCGGCTAATGGGGCGGCTAAGAGAAAATTAAGTCTTTTTTCTGGAGTCGGCGAAGAATCAATAGTTCTTTTGCCCAATGCCAATACCATATATGAAGTACCTCTCACTATAGAAGATAGCGGCATAGCTCAAGTTATTGTCAATAAATTAAATGTTGCCGTCGGGAAAAAGCCTAAACTAAATGATTGGCGTTTAATGGTAGATAGAGCAACAAAAGACTACGGTCATAAAATTAAAGTAGGAGTAGTGGCTAAATATCTTGATAACAGCGATACTTATATGTCGGTTTTTGAAGCATTACATTCTGCTGCTTGGTGGAATGATACGGGGATTGATTTAATTTGGATCGATGCAATTAAGCTTGCTAAGGAGAAGAATCCAGAAAATATTTTAGATAAGTGTGATGCAATTGTTGTGCCGGGCGGCTTTGGTAGTAGGGGCGTTGAAGGTAAGATTATTGCTGCTAAGTATGCCCTAAAAGGCAATTTACCATATCTAGGGCTTTGTTATGGCTTACATATGGCAGTTATTGCAGCTGCTCAACTAGGTGGCCTTAAACAAGCTAATACGACCGAAGTAGATCCACAGACTATCGATCCGGTGATAGACACTATGGATGATCAGCGTGGTAAGGAGAATACTGGTGGTACTATGCGTCTAGGTAATTATAATTGTAATTTACAAAAGGGAAGTTTAGTAGCTAATTTATATGCTACTGAGAAGATAATTGAAAGACATCGTCATCGATATGAGTGTAATCCGAAGTATGTACCTAGTTATTTATCGTGGGGGATAAAAGCCGTGGGAATTAATCCAGAAACTGGTTTGGTAGAAGTAATTGAGGGTATTAATAATAAGTTTTTTGTTGCTTGTCAGTTTCATCCTGAATTTAAATCTAGACCAACAAAACCCCATCCATTATTCGATGGATTAATCAAAGCTGCCTTGCAAAATGTGGCCAAATAATGTAGCTTAAGCAATATGGAAGAAAATATCAATACTCCAGCAAAAAGAATTTTACTAGTAGAAGATGACGATGCTTTAGCTAGTGTCTATGTTACTCGTCTTCAGGCCGAAGGATTTGATGTACGCAGAGTGGCAAATGGAGAAGACGCTCTATCGTCGGCTTTAAGCTATCGTCCCGATCTTGTGCTTCTGGATGTAATGATGCCTAAGGTAAGTGGTTTTGATGTATTGGATATCTTAAGGAATACCCCCGAAACTGCAAACTTAAAAGTTATTATGTTAACTGCTTTGAGTCAGGATAGCGATAAACAGAGGGCTGAAGCTCTGGGAGTAGATGATTATTTAGTTAAATCTCAGGTAGTTATTGCTGATGTCATTGATCGTATCAGGCATCATTTAGAATCTTAAGGATTTTTGGGTGTAGTAGTTTTGTTTTTAAGATATTTTGACTGTCTTTAATTAAGCAAGTCAAACCATTAGCTAATTCAA
>JAJZWH010000052.1 GCA_021846765.1 bacterium
TTAAGAAAGACTGGTCAGACAGCCCCGAGTATAGATGCCTTAATAGCTTCTCAATCCTTACAAAACAATCTTATACTAGTTACCCATAACACTAAGGACTTTAAGCAATTTGATGAGCTAGAACTATATTGCCCTTGGTCCTAAATAAGCATAAGAACTATGGTCGGGGTGACAGGACTTGAACCTGCGACCTCACGGCCCCCAGCCGTACGCGCTACCACTGCGCTACACCCCGTATTATTTGTAATAATAAACCTAAAAAACAAGTCAGGCCACCGAGCTGATTAACCTGAGAATTCCCAGGTGGGTGTTCGCATATATTAGCCACGACTAGTATATAAAAAACTCCCTAATGATTAGTATTCAGATAATCATTACTCGGTTGAGTTCAATAAAGAACCTTGAGCCCGACCTGTCTATTATTATAACTGATTTAAGTTTTATATTCTGATTAAAAAATTAAATACACCAGATTCTATAGATTCTATAATTGGAGCTATGAATTGAAATACAAAAAATATGAATATCAAGATAACCATAAATCCCATTGATTCAATCCGTTCCATAAAATTTCTGACTGGTTCTGGAGCTAATGCATATAATAAACGTGAACCATCTAATGGAGGAAATGGTATTAAATTAAATACCATTAAAGCTACATTTATTTCAATAAAAATTACTAAAAAGTTAACTATATTTATATTACTTGTAGCTAATAAATGGAGTAAAATAGCACCGATAAAAGCCAAAACAAAATTAGATAATGGTCCAGCCAGCCCCACCAAGGCAGCACCATATTCATGAAATTTCACATTGTTTGGATTAAATGGCACTGGCTTAGCTGCAAATATAGGAGGTAATCCAAACACCACCAAGATTAGTGGCAATAAAAGAGTAGTCAGTACATCAATATGCTTCAGAGGATTTAGAGTTAATCTACCTAAATCTGATGCCGTATTATCTCCTAAAAGTTTAGCTGTAAATCCATGCATAACCTCATGTATAACCATACTAATTAACAAAGAAATAATGAAAAATATGATTTCTAAGAGAGTAAGATTTGCAAACATCGTTTATAAGTATACCTTATTTGAGTTGACTATGTAGAGTATTTTAGGGTAGAATTTAAGATTGAATCAAAGGATATAATAATATGAATAAATGTGAACTGACCGGCAAAGGTAAGCAATTTGGTAATAATGTAAGCTTTTCACAACGTCATACCAAAAAAATTTGGCGACCTAATTTGCAAACCAAGACTGTTACAATAAATGGTCAAAAAGTGACAATGAAATTAAGTACTCAAGCTATTCGAACACTTAAGAAAAAAGAGCTTATAAATAGTTAGCTGCTTAAAATATTAAGGTTCAAGAATAATTAATTGAGTAGTTTCAGTTAAATCTGAAGATCGTAATTTTAATTTCGGTACTATTTCTTTAGGTTCCATTGATAGTTCCTGTAAAACTGTGTCCAAGGATGCCTGAGGTACGGGATAATTCAGGTCCTTTTGAGCATAATGAGCTGGTATAACAAGTTTAGGCTCAACCTCTTTAATAATCTTTAGAGCTCCTTGAGCATCCAGAGTATATCCCATCCCACCGACAGGTATAATTAAAACATCATTCATGCCAATTAATTCTAACTGATCCTCATTTAGTTCTGGAAAAATATGACCAGTTATTAATAAATTCAGGTCACTAGTAGTAATTTTGTACATAGTATTTAACAAAGAATCAGCTTGATCAATATGCCCACGAGCCGGTATGCCAACTATAGAAATATCTTCGACTTCATATTCTCCTGGACAATCAATAATTATTTTACCAGGCAATTCTCTCTCAGATTTATCATTCACATTGGTTAGCAATACGACATCTGTTGGTTTAACAATACTTTTCTTGCCAAGCTGATTTAAATTATCATCAATAACGATCCGCGTTGATTTATAAGATAAGCTAAAACAATTGGCACCATAAAATTGAATATCCATAATTATTCCTTTAACTAGTAGTTAGTATATCTTTCTTATCAAATAGTATTTGCTTTTTAGCATTTAATATTTGGATGATAAATTTATCATGTATTTGTCGACGATAATTAAATTCATCCAACCTCATAGCAGTATAACGTATTTCAATACCTTCGTCAGTTTCTAAACCTGAAATATATTTTTCAACAGCATTCTTATTAACGTTACCAATGATTAAAACATCTATAGGTGCAGTTAAATCTCTAGTCAATTGGCCGCTATAAGCAATAAGCTCAACATGTCCTAAAGCCCTATACTCATCATCTTCTTCTAGGCTATCGCTTTCTTTATTGCCCTTTCCAGACATGCTTTTTGGAGCACCAAAAATTGTCAATAACGAATCATAATATTCATATTTTTGGTTTATTTCATAATAAAGCTTATTGTTATTATTATCCGATGTAATAATCCCAATGCTCAGCAAATTAGATAATTCTCGTCTTACCGAATTAATTTGTTCATCGATCTTTCGAGTAATCTCTCTAACATAAAAAGCTCGATTTGGATTGCCGTAGAATAGCTTTAAAAGCTTAACGCGTGTCTTAGACCCGAAGAGTTGTTCAATCATACTGACTATTGTAACAGCACTTACTAATTTAGTATTAATTTTTATTCAAATAAGTTGTAATTAAGTCTTCGACCATTGAATATTTAACTGGGGTAAGAAACCAGTGAATACTTTTGTTTCTTTTAAACCAAGTAGTTTGCCTCTTAGCAAGCAATAAAGTATCTTTGACTATTCGTTGTTTAGTTTGTTCTAAACTTTGATTGCCCATAAAATACAATTTCCATTCGTGATATCCAATACCCTTCAACGCTTGACAATCCCAACCATATTTATTAGCTAGCTCGTTGACTTCATCAGCCAGACCCATATTAAACATCTCTTCAATTCGACGTTGAATATTTTCTTCTAGATCTTTCCTAGATGAGTTAAGGCCAATTAATAAAACATTAGCTTTAATTTCTGACTTAGTGGGAATCATGCCATTGGTCTCAATTAATCTAATGACTCTTCTTTTGTTGCGTTGATCTATGCTATCCAAAGCAAGTCCTTTATCAATAGCTAAACTATGCAATTGCGAAAGCGACATACTATTCAGTTTCATTCGTAAATCATTACTTGATGATGGCAAAAAACTATAATCATACAATAATGCATCAATATATAATCCGGTACCGCCTACCAAAATTGGTAATTTATTGCGTCCATATATATCGTTAATTACTTCTAAAGCTCGTTTCTTATATATAGCGGCAGAAAAATCATCATCAGCGTTAATTAAATCAATTAAGTGATGCTTGATTAAGGATAGATCTTTTTTAGAGGGCTTAGCCGTTCCTATATCGATATTTTTACGAACAAGCCAAGAATCTGCGCTAATAATCTCCCCATCAAATTGCTGAGCTATTTTTATAGCTAAAGCGGATTTTCCAGTGGCTGTAGAACCAACTATGGCAATCAAAGGTTGAATATTTATGGCCACCATATTAACTTTTCAATTGGTGCTCTTAGGTTGTTGATAATAATTCCTTCTGATTCTAAGGCTAATCGATGAGCTGTTCTGCCTCCAGGATAACCAGATGCTAAAAATCCTTGTTTATTAACTACACGATGCCAAGGTAAATTAGAATTATCGTAATGTGCTATACCTCCAATAATTCTCGCTGCTCTTGGATGTCCAGCCAAAGCAGCGATCTGCCCATAAGTCATTAATCTACCTTTAGGAATTGTATTAACTAATTGCCTTACTAAAACATTAAATTTTAGTTGATCGTTAGATAGAAGATTTTGTGACTCTTGATTTAGCTTCATTGGCTACCGTCTTTATAAAATCATCACAAACCATAGGCTCTAAAATATCATGTATTGAGATATCTGATCTTATTCTAGGAATAACTTTATTGGTCTTAGTCTCTTGAGGACCAATTACCACGCTATAGGGAACTTTCATTAACTCAGAACGTCTGATCTTTTTACCTACTGACTCATTATCATTATCAATACCGACTCTTAATCCAAGTTTAGTGCTCTTTTCTTGAAGCGAGTTAGCAAAATTTAATATTGCTTGGTCTTGATTTAGAGTAATTATCCTAATTTGTTCAGGTGCTAGCCAAACCGGAAATTTACCAGCCGTATGCTCAATATAAACAGATAGAAAACGCTCAATTGATCCTAAAATTGCTTTATGAATCATCGCTGGCCTTTTCAGTGAACCGTCCTTGTCTGCATAAACTAATTCAAATCTTTCAGGTTGAACATAATCTAGTTGGATAGTCGCACATTGCCATTTTCTGCCCAAAGCATCTTTAACATGAATGTCTATCTTGGGTCCATAGAAAGCCGCTTCTCCTCTAATTATTTGATAATCTAATTCTTCTTGGTGAGCTATTTTTTCAATCATTATTTCAGCTTCTCGCCAAAGTTTTTTATTACCAAAATATCTATCACTATTGTCTCTAAAAGACAGATCGACGCTAAGAGGCATATCTAATACTAAGTACATTTGTTTAACCATAGATATTATAGATTGCATTTCAGTTTCAATTTGATCATGTCTAACAAAAGCATGGGAGTCATCTTGAGTTAGTGCTCGTACTCTAGACAATCCATGAAGCTCTCCACTCTTCTCGTCACGATACATTGTAGTAGTTTCCATATAACGTTGAGGTAAATCTCTATAGCTTCTTGGACGAGATCGATAAATTTGCACTACATGTGGACAATTCATCGGCTTGAGCATAAATAAATCATCCGATTCGACACTAGTAACATCAAATTTTTCAGGATATTTATCATAGTGTCCAGACTGTTTATATAAATCTATCCTTGCCATATGAGGGGTCCATACCGCCTGATAACCAGCTTCTATCTGAAGTTGCTCTGAAAATTCAATGAGCTTCTGTCGAAGAATTGTACCCCTAGGAGTGAACAAAGGTAATCCTGGTCCTATTAAATCAGACATCGTAAACAAATCTAATTCTTGACCCAGTTTACGATGATCACGTTTTTTTGCTTCTTCAGTTAATTGTAAATAATTAACCACTTCTTGTTGATCATTGAAAGCTATTGCATAAACTCGTTGGAGTTGAGTTTTAGTTATATCTCCTCGCCAATAAGCTCCGCTTACCCTTAATAAACAATATTCCCCTACCTTTGAAGTGGATTCAACATGAGGACCACGACATAAATCTACAAAATCTCCACATTTATAAAAAGAAACTTCGCTCACTTTAGCTGATCCTGAAGAAATACTGCCCATCTCGTCTTTAGTTAATTCCCTAGCCAAAGTTGTACCAGATCTTTTCAAATCATTTAGTAAATCTACCTTATAGGGTTGATTATTGTGTTTTGCCCACTCTATAGCTCGATCAATTGATAGAGAATATTTTTCAAACGGATAATCTGCTTTAATTATTCTCTGCATTTCTTTTGTAATTTTTTTAAAATCTTTTTCGGTTAAAGAATAATTAGGAATTATTAAATCATAATAAAAACCATCTTCAGTAACTGGTCCTATGCCAAATTGAACTGTTGGCCAAAGCTTTTGTATAGCAGCAGCCATAATGTGTGCCAGACTATGTCTCATTGGTAATAAATCTTTACTCTTCATATCTGTAACTGTATCAAATATTAGCATTAAATCAAAAAACGGTTGAATGATCTCGCAACTTCATTCAACCGCATCACTCAAGTTTTGAGCGGAAAAACATTCTCGTCAAAACTTCACCTATGACAAGTATCATAGCAAGGATAGCATTATATGGCTAGCATATATTTGCTGTATTTTACACACCCATTGATGTGGATAAACCTATTCCCAAATATACCTTATGTGATGTCAGAGATCTTAAAGCTAACAAAAAACTCTCTTTCCTAAGATCGAGAGCGTACTGGTGGGCGGTATAGGATTCGAACCTATCACCTTCGCAACGTCAATGCGACGCTCTAGCCAAATGAGCTAACCGCCCCTTCTATAAATTAAAAGAAACTTATGTAACTATATCGTCCTCAAGGTGTTTTATCAAGCTTATTTCATAAGAACGGCTTGACATTAATCATCAATTTCAGTAGCATATCAAGGTTAAACGGGAAACAAGCCAGTTTTGAGTACTAACACTAGTGTGTTGGGATCTTTTCCTCTGTTTTATGAGGATTTAGGTTCCAGACCAACTAATAGAATACGTCGTCCTAGATAAATAATAAGTACAAGGACGAAATAAAAGACCTAAAGATACATTTAGGTCTTTTTTATATCCACAGTAAAATAATACTTTTCCACTAGATAAATTAATAGCTGTATGACAATATATATACATGGTTTGCGTTTATTGTTCTAAAAAAACCCAAGTCATCAATACTAGACATCAAACAAAGCACAATCAAATATGGAGAAGACGTAAATGCTCTGCATGCCATGCGATATTTACTAGTCTAGAAACAACAGATTTTGAGCAA
>JAJZWH010000003.1 GCA_021846765.1 bacterium
CTATATCATAGCCAAAAGGTTTTTCGATTAATAATCGGACTTGGGCTTGATTGTGAGAACAACTTTTATTTAGTTGATGTTGACCCAGTTTGTCAATTATTGGACCATAAACTTGAGGTGGAATTGATAAGTAGAATAATCTATCTAAACACTGCTGGGTTTCTTCTTCTAGTTTTTCGATGTGTTCTGCTAAAGCGTCGTAATCATTATCTTCTAATGGATCAAGCTTAAACATAGTTAACCAATTATTTAGTCGATGTATAACTTGTGGATCACAAACCTTATCTATTTCGTCGGCACATATACTAACTGTATTTAATATCTCTTCTTTAGGCACTTCTCTTCTGCTAATACCAATAATTTTGGTACCTTCTTGTAATAAATTATCTTTACACAAGTGGTAAATAGCTGGTAAAACTTTTCGTTTGGCTAAGTCTCCGGTAATACCAAAGATTACCAATATAGAGGGTTGAATAGTTGGTTTATGATTCATAATAAGCTTAATTAATCATCCTTATTAAAAGCGTGACCACCGAAACGATTACGCATAGCAGCTAATAATTTGGTAGCAAAACTAACTTGACCTTGTTGAGATGCTATACGAACATTTAATGCTGCTTGAATGGCGGGCATTGGTAGTTGGTATCTTTGGGCTGTTTCTAGGGTCCACTTGGCTTCGCCGTTCTGAGCTACATAACCATTATTATTTTCAAGTTGTGGATTATCTTTTAGTTCATCACGGCATAGTTCATTAAGCCATGAAGTAATGACGCTATGATGTTGCCAGATATCACCTGCGGTTGCTAGATCAATCGATTTATACGGACCTTCTTTTAATATTTGATAACCTTCAGCTAAACTTTCCATCATTCCATACTCGATTGCGTTATGAACCATTTTGACAAAATGGCCACTACCGCTAGGACCGAAGTAGGCGTAACCACCTTCTGGTTTGGCTAGACTTTTTAGGGCTGGTTCAATAATTTCAAAAGCTTCCCTACTATCAGCACCAGCCATCATTGAAAATCCGTTCTGGTATCCCCATACTCCACCACTAACTCCTACGTCTACTAAGTGTAGCCCTTTTTCAGTAACTCGTTGGTTTAATTTTTTAGTTAATCTAAAATCTGAATTACCACCATCAATAATAATCGACCCTGTAGGCAATAATTTAAACCACTCATCTACTTGTTGATCGACTACTTCAGCTGGAAGCATCAGCCAAATAACCACAATCTCATCTTCGTTAAAGGCTTGCATAACCTGTTCTTTAGTTTCGGTTTTAATAGCATTAAAATCATTAACTGCTTCTTCTACTTTGTCCAGAGATCTATTGTGTGCTATGACTTGGTGTTGGTCGTCAGCTAATTTGTGAGCTATTTGCATGCCCATTCGTCCTAAACCGTGAATTGCTATTTTCATTATTTCCCTTCTATTTGATCGTTATATACATATGATTCAGGTAACTGTTTTATTATTTGTGCCGGTTGGATATTTAATGGTAAGTTCTGATTTATTAATTTATCTAGTTGGTTATGTTTTTCTTGACCAACAGCAACTAGAAAGGCTGAAGATATTTTCCTTATACCATTAAACGTAAAAGTTATTCTGGTATATGGTTGGCTTTGATAACTGGTAATAATATCTGGCAATTCTTGAGATGCTGGCGAATTAGGTAGTATGCCAGCAATATGTCCGTCGTTGCCCATTCCGAATTGGCCAATGACCGTAGAGGTATCTTCGATTATTGGCAATAGTCTATCCTGATAGCTTTTTACAGTATCGCTTAGGCTAGTGTAGTTTTGATTTAGAGTTTCAACTAATTGTCCATTTTTAGGATCAAAACCTGCTTTTAATAATTGAACCCAGTTAGAATCAGGATGATTATATGCTCCATATCTTTCATCTGCCAAAGCGATAGTTAAATTAGAAGATAGTTCACTATCGATCCGCTCCATGATAGCTACTTCTAGCTGGATATTGCTGCCACCAGAAATTATCCATAAAGTAGGTCCAATATAAATTGAACTCTTTAGTTTACTGGCTATTGGACTGATGGCAATTTCTGGTATTCCTATTTTGTATACTTGCATAAAAAATTGTATATTTAATATTATACCTTGATTTTTGAGAAATAGACTTAAGGAAAATAAAAAACCTATCAACTAATTGCGATAGGTTTTATATGTTTAGTCCTTTTTGAACCAGGTTTTTAATTTAGGATCTAGGGACTTGTGGTCTTGCTTCATTGACAGCAATTGCTCGGCCTTTAAGTTCTTTGCCGTTGAGCTTGTCAATAGCAGCTTTGGCTTCTTCGTCAGTACTCATTTCGACAAAGCCGAAACCTTTACTGCGGTTTGTATCTCGGTCAACTATGACCTTTGCGGATAGTACCGTACCTGCTTCGCTAAAAAAATTAGCTAAGTCATCATCGGTAGCTGTCCAAGCTAATGAGCCGACAAATAGTTTATTTGCCATAACTTACTTTTTCCTCTTTCTTCGCTTTGTGAGGTAAGTCGCACTCAGTCGCTTAGCTGCACCTCGTCTATCGAAAACTTAATGTTAATACTATCCTAGAACTTCTCTAATAAGATTTACTAGCAGCTTCTTCTAGCGTGGTCATTATCTTTGCATAAACGCTCATATTTTGCAAGCACAACTTTTATTAAAGTGGCATATCTAGGCGCATGAAACCTTCGGCATAACTGAAACCAGCGTTATGACCGGCTTGTTTGGCCATTATCGTGAATCTTTCTTTGACCGCATCTAAATCCTTAATTTGACTGGTATGTTCTTTAAGAGCCATAAATTTTTTATCCAATGTGTCGCTAACATCAATATAATAATTTTGTTGATCAAAATTATTAAGAAGTATGGTAGCTACTTTATGAGGCATTAATCCGTCTTGTAACAAATCTGGGTATGTTAGGTGGTCTCTCGCTAAAGGAAAAACTGCATCCAGGGTTGCTTGACCAGCTGCTCTATGATCTGAATGATTAACAAAGCCCCTTTTGCGTGAATAAACTACTGTTGGGTCGTTGGTAATTACTACGTCTGGTTTTAAGCGGCGGATTTCTCTAACTATCTCTTTTTTTAAATTCATAGTGACTTCTAAATAACTATCGGGATGGTTTAAAAATATTACTTCCTTCCCTCCTATAGCTTGGAGTGCTGCTTTTTGTTCTTTTTGCCTAATGGCTATTAACTGTTCTGATGTTAAGTTTTTATCATCTGAACCTTTGCTACCATCAGTCAGTATCAGATAATAAACATGGGCGCCGTTAGTAGCAAATTTTGCCATAGTCGCCGAAGCTCCAAAATCTAGATCGTCTGGATGAGCAGCAACTCCTAATACTACTTTTGGATTGAGTGGTTTGAATTCGTTGTTCATAAGAATTTATTCTACCTTATTTTAGTTGGCTGTTGCCAATTATGCTATTGATAAGTTTATACTTTAAGAATAGTGAAAAATATATTTTCTTGGATAGATCAAAATTTAGCAGATTTGTTGCTTGTTATATTTGTAGTTGTTGTTTTGGTAATCGTCGGATTTTTCTCACGTCAATCTATTCAAAGTACTGTTGATTTATCTTGGCCCAATTGCAATAGATTAAGTAATGCTTCCTACGCTTTAGCTATTGTAGGCAGTAATGGGGGTTTAGATTTTAAGCCGAATCCGTGTTTGGGCAATGAAATAAGAATGAGTAATAAATTCGTTCTTTATGCCAATAGTGGTAATCCTGGATTCCCCTTGATTAGCAAATTCAAAAGGCGTGGTCCATTAATTTGTCCTAAATACAATAATCTAATTTGCTATTCATTTAATTATGGCTATCAGGCAGCTGAATATTCAATCCGCCAAGCTAATTTAGCGGCAGCAGCAGGCAGTACTTTTTGGTGGATTGATGTCGAATCGATCAACAGTTGGACTAATTCAATTGATGCAAATCGAGCGGATATTGAGGGGATGGTTTTTGCCTTTCAGGCCAATCGTTTTTTAACCCCTAAAGTTGGCATTTATACTGCTTATAATCAATGGTTATCGGTGGTTGGTCATTGGAATAATAGCTTAGAACTATGGTTGGGTACTGGCGACACTTCACTATCGCAGGCGAAACAGTCATGTCGGCAACCTTCGTTTATTGGAAAATCAATTGCCTTAAGCCAGTATACTGTGGGTAATTTAGATTTTAATTTTAGCTGTTCTCATTGGCAAGTTAAAAATTATTTTACCGATTAACTGTTGACATGTCTGCATACCTTAGTCCAGCAGTTTTGCCCTTGGGAGCTGCTTCATCTAGTCTTTTTAAGTCTTCAGTAGTTAAATTGATATCTAACGCTTCAATATTTTCTTTTAAATATTCAATATGTTTGGTTCCGGGTATAGGGACGATATCTTGACCTTGAGCTAATACCCAAGCTAGGGCTAACTGACCGCTAGTAATATTTTTTTCCTTAGCTATCTCTTTGACTTTATTAACCAGTTTGATGTTTTGATAAAAATTATCTCCTTGAAATCTTGGGTGGTGGCGGCGGAAATCATTTTCTGGTATGTCTTCAGGCTTTGTAAATTTACCAGTTAGAAAACCCCTTCCTAAAGGGCTGTAAGCGACAAAACCTATTCCTAGTTCTCGGACACAGCTAAGTATTTCTTCTTCTGGATCTCTAGTCCATAAACTATATTCACTTTGCAGAGCGGTAATCTTGTGAACTTTAGCTGCTCTTCTGATAGTATCGGCTGCGGCTTCACTCATGCCAATATATCTAACTTTGCCTTCTTTGACTAAATCAGCCATTGCTTGAATAGTTTCTTCTATAGGTGTATCTTTATCTACTCGATGCTGATAGTAAAGATCTATATAGTCAACATTGAGTCGAGCTAAGCTTGCTTCACAAGCTTGTTTGACATATTCTGGCTTGCCATTTACTCCCAAAAAATTACCTTGTTGGTCGCGCACGTTACCAAATTTAGTGGCTATTATAATTGAATCTCGACGACCTTTAATCGCTTTTGAGATTAATTTTTCATTAGTAAATGGACCATACATATCTGCTGTGTCTAAAAAATTAATACCATGATCTAAAGCATAGTGAATGGTTTCGATTGCTTGGTTTTCGCTTGCCTGACCGTAAAAATCGCTCATTCCCATGCATCCAAGTCCAATTGCAGACACTTCTAACTCTCCGATTTTCCGAGTTTGCATATAACTAACCCTCCTAATTTAATGATTTATTGTATAAGGTAAAACCTAATTAATAGCTTAACAATATCTCTACAATATTAACTATAAGATTTATTGCTGCAATTTATTTTAATTGATTTTTTTGATATAAAGTTTTCATAATTTTTGTCGCACTTTCTCTTGTTACTCCATTCATGTCAGCTATCAATTGATGAGTCATCGGGAAATTATTTGGTAGTACTAATACTAGTTATTTAACTTTTACTTGGATAGGCTTTGGTTGGTCTTTACTCGGAGCAATAATTCTATCTGCTATTTTGAAGATTTTTCGTAACAATAGAACTAATATTTAATTTAGCTACTCTATTAATAAAGACATTTAAGGAAATTTTTAATTAGTGTCAACGCTACCTAAAGCTACTCTTTTAATAATTACCTCTTGCATATTAGCCATTAAAGCCGGAATTAAAGTAAACTCTCCGTATTGATTATTTATTTTGTCGCTGGCTATAGCTAGAGAGTTACTATTCAGGAGAGGATTATCAAACAAGCTTAATTGCTGATGTTTAATTGACTGAAGACGGTAGACGCTAACACCTAAATTGGTAACTTTGGCGTTAATTGGGTAGGCCAATAGTAGTTTTTGAGCTTGACGGAAAATATCTTGGGTAGAATAGATTGGTTGGCGGAGTTGGTGGCGTTTAGCATAATAGGTGTGGTCATCGAAGCTCATCCAGAAATGGATTCCTAGAGCTTGGTAGCCTTCTTTCCTCAGTCTCCTACCGGCTTTTTCAGACAATTTCATTAAAAGTCTAGACAATTCTGTGGTATTGGTTGTTTTCTGTCCTAGGGCATATTGTTGACCAAAACTTTTACGGCTAAAATTAATTGAATCAATTTCATGCCCTCTTAATCTTAAATACCAATAGAAGCCAAGGATACTCTTAAAGACTTCGTTTTTGAGTTTCCATAAGGGCGCGTCTAGGAATTCTATAGGAGTATAAATACCGGCTAGATTGAGTCGAGACTTATAATGTATATTGATGCCGGGTAAGTCAATTAGCTCTAGTTTTGAGTATGTTTTTCTTAAATTTGCAGCTGTGATTTTATCCATACCGTCGGGTTTTTTTAGCCCAGCAGCTAATTTAGCTAGAAATCGATTAGCAGCAATACCGATATTAACTGTTACATATTCTCCTAGTTCTCGACGAATATCTTGCTTTATTTGTTTGCCAATAGTTTCTAGGCTGAGACCTTGTTGGATAGCGATTGATCCAGAAAAATCAATCACAAACTCATCTATACTTTTAGGGGTTATTTCGTTAGTGTAGTTTAAGAGAATTTTTTTAAATCGATAGTGGGCATCGAAATATTTATCTGGGTCAGGAGTTAGGATAATAATTTCTGGACAAATTATCTTAGCATCTCTGACATTAACTCCTACTTTAATTCCTAGAGCCTTAGCTTCGTAACTAGCTGCCAATATGATGCCACGGGGCGTATTGTAAGCGGCTACTGCTATCGGTTTATTACG
Organism: bacterium; assembly: GCA_021846765.1. Classification (GTDB taxonomy): domain Bacteria; phylum Patescibacteriota; class Saccharimonadia; order Saccharimonadales; family UBA4665; genus JAJZWH01. The sequence goes on from JAJZWH010000003.1 coordinate 6,718, forward strand.
CAATAGTGGATTAGCTTGTTGTTCGATCATGGCGAAGCATGAATTTAAGTCAACGTGCATTATTAAAGGTTGGTTATAGTTAAGGTCAATTTCCATATAATTGTAGATCTTTTTATTAGTTAGCTAAGCCATCACTAATTGCTTCTAGTCTCCAGTGGAGATTAGCAGTATTTAAGTTAAGCCTAAACCAGAGGGTGTTGTTATCGTCAGTCAGTTCAAATATGTGATGTAGAGTCGCTCCGTCTTTAGTAGTGTGATGGTACCCGATTTTGCCGACACTATAGTCTTTATTGTGCCAACGAATAAGATGAGGTAGAGCTAATTTTTTATTAGCACTGTAATACATGACGACACTAACTTCTTCGTCGATTTTTTCACGCATAATAACTCCTTAATAATGTGCTATCTAGTTAAGGTAGTACATTAAATAAAAAAAATACTAAGTAATAGTTGTGAACTGACCAAAATGAATGTAGGTTTAAGTTGTTTTGCAATAGGAGCTTAAGCAAAAACTGGTCAGTTGTTTAGTTATTTACTTGCCTACTGTAAAATTTGTGAGGTGAGCCTTGATTGTCTTAAGGATCACTTGAATATAAAAATATTAAAGGCTAGATAGGGACCGTAGTATATCTTCCTGACAATGAATTATACTCTTTTATTTTTTTAGATAATTTATTAATGTCTTAAAATTAAGGATAGTTTTAATTGTTTTAAAAGATCATATAATGATTGATTTAGCTGTTTTGACGGTTATAATTTTTTAAGGTTATTCTTAATAATCAAAGATAGTATATATAAGTTATGAATAAAAATAAGACCACTAGAATGAGTAAAATGAGGCAAGCTAGCTTAGGTATCTTGATTTTAATTTTAGCTTTGGCTAGTGGTATAGGGGGTGCTTATTGGTATCAATCAGCACATCCTTATGCTGGAACGGTGATTGAAAGTTATGGTTCTCAACCACAGATAGTTGAAGCTATCAATCAGTCTGGTCTTACTATACCAACTTTAGTTAAAGAGTATGCTCCAGCTATAGTAGCGGTCAATACTCAAAGTACTACTTATAGTTTCTTTGGTGGTCCGATAACTGAGCAAGGCGAAGGCACCGGCATGATTTTAACTAGTAATGGCTATATTTTAACCAATAATCATGTTGTGCCCCAGAATTCTACGTCCTTAAGCGTGACTTTAACAGATCAGCAACAGTATAACGCTAAGGTTGTGGCTACTGATCCTAGCAATGATCTAGCACTATTGAAGATCAATGCTAAGGGTTTATCCACGGTTAAGTTAGGTAATTCAAGTAGTGTAGTTACAGGAGATTCGGTAATAGCTATTGGTAATGCTTTGGGGCAGTTTCAAAATACCGTAACTAACGGCATTATTTCGGCTACTAATCGATCTATTACCGCTAGTGATAGTAGCAGTGCCAGTGGCAGTGAATCTCTTAGTGGTTTATTTCAAACCGATGCAGCGATTAATCCAGGAAACTCTGGCGGCCCGCTAATCAATACTAATAACGGTTTGGTGATTGGTATTAATACAGCTACTTCTTCTAATGGTCAAAATTTAGGTTTTGCTATACCTATTAATGTGGCTAAGACTTTTCTTGCCCCCTATATTAGTTCCTTGTAATTAACTAATTAATTAAGTTACTGGACAGATTAATAAAAATATCCTATTATATTATTAATAAATTGAACAGGAGTTTGAAGTATAGTGAGTGATAGCTCATCTAACGAACAACAACATCCGAGAGCATGGTCTTTGTCTCGAATTGCAGCAGCCGTAATTATTGTAATTGTGGTTCTTGGGGGCATAGCTTATGGAATCTATAATTTAACCAAGAGTAGTGCTCCTACTAAGCCAACCACTGCACAAAGTAGCCATCTAGTTAACCCTACTCCACCATCAACAACTACCAAAACTAAGACTTCAACTACCAAATCTAACAATACTTCTAGTGCTAGTGCTGCTAATTCCAGCAGTCAAAATAGTTCTAGTTTATCGACTAGCAGTAGTACGCATACACAGCTAACTAATACTGGACCGGGAGATGTAGCTATTATTGGATTTATTGTGGCTTTTGTTGTCGGTGGTGCTATTCATTATCTATGGCGCAAGAGACATCTAAGTTATTGATATTGTTGTTGGATGTTCTTGGGTCTGAATAAAGCTTAGAGCTATTTCTCTGTTTTTCGGTCCATCCAGCTCAACGAAAATAATTTTTTGCCATTTCCCTAGTTCAAGTTTATCCTCGAGGAAAGGTATAGTCAGACTGACTCCTAGTAGAGACGAGAATAAATGGTCAGGATAATGGTTGGGATCGTGTGGATGAATCCAGTTAACTTTAGGAGTCATTGCTTGTATAGCTTGAAGTAGATCTGTGTCAGAGTTAGGGTCCATATCAGCTACAATAATTGCCGTAGTGGTATGTTTGGCAAAAATATTAACTAATCCATCGCCTTTTATATAACTTTCGATTTTAGCTGTAATATCTATAACTTCTGTTTTTCGGTATGTCTTAATGTCGATAATCATTTTAGTGATGTCCAAACTTCCTAGCTAATAGTTAATACTATTATCAATACTCTACTTAATATAGTAACCTGAACAGTAATAATTCTTATAGTGGACATTAATCATCAGTGACTAAATATCTACTAGGTTAAATAAAGAGGGTTTTAGGAAATGGATTACAAAGACCTAATTAAAAAGGTACAAATATATTCCGGTTTTTCGGACTCTGAAAGTAAAGATGCTCTTGATTGTTTAGTAGAGACTTTGGCGGTTCGTTTAAGTGAGCCGGAACGGTTATATTTTGCTAGTTATCTACCACAAGAATTACAGGATATGGCACTAACAGTTTATCCAAGTCAAGAAAACACTTCCAAAGATATTCTTAGGCAATTTATGGAATTTCAGAATGTACAAGAAGTAGTAGCAAAAAAAGAAATTTTATCAGCTTGGCGAGCCTTAAAAGATGTCATGTCTAAAGTTGAAATCGAACACATTAGGGGTTTATTTGCTAATAACTTAAAGCACCTATTGGTTTAGCTTAAATTTTATTAAAATTTTTCGATTTATTAAAAATGCTAAATTTAACTTAAAGATAACTTGGTAGGCCTGGAAGTGTAGTTTTGTTCTGAAGATGTTTATTAATGTTTTGTAGATTGGTATTAATATTTTCTACTTGTGAATTAAAATTATTGACTTTATTGGAAAATGTTTTTGATTCGCTATTAAGCTTAAGGCCAGCATAAACTAACAATAATAAGATTGCTGCCAAGATAAGCATAGCTATAGTTGCTATAATGGATATATAGATTTTAAAAAACTTTGGTTGTTTGTCTAGATTGTCGTTGATGGTCATTGTTTGGCTTACAGAAGGCTTTCTTTAAAAATATGGTTATTATTTAACTATAACATCACGCCAAAATGCTACATAATTAGAAAAATCTTTTTTAACTATCTTGATAGCTGATGGTTTTGGCTCGGGATAGGACCAGGCGTTATCTTTAGATATTTGCTGGTTTTGAACAATATTAAAATACTGACAAACACCTTTCCAAGGGCATGTATATGGTGTTGAGCTGGTCTGTAAAAATTCAGTTTTAATAGAATCGGGCGGAAAATACCAATTACCTTCAATATAAATTAATTTATCTTTATCCGATTGGGCGATTACTTGGCCGTTCCAAATAGCTTGCATTTTACTGATTAGACTCAACTGTCTTGATTAATTGATCTACTATATGCCCTGCTTGTTGATAAAAGCTAGGTCTTTTAGCTTTTGCTTGTTTAATTGAGCTATGCAGTTTATGTAGAGCTGATGGCCCTTCTATGGTAGATAGTAATTTCTGAAACTCCAAATCTAAATCGCTTAATTCTTCATCAGTTAAACTTTCCAGGCCAATGAAAGAATCGCGTGCTTTTTTATCGGCATTTATTAGTTCGTTAAGTTTAAGTTGTATGGCCTTACTGTCTCTATATTGAGTATTTTGAATAGAAAAAACCATTAAAAAAATAATGACATCAGTTATTGTAGATATAGAAATTAACCAGGTATTGGAAAAATTAAATATTGGACCAGTAACTAACCAAACCAGTACACCAATGGCGGCTAATATGAATGAAAATGGCGAACCAGCCCAGTGAGAGATTTTAATGGATATTTTATGTAACATTTTTATTTAGTTTTATCTAGAACTCATTATACATTATTAATAAACTTTATGCCTAAATTATTCTGAACATTAGTTATGGATATAAATTTGAATGATATTTATTTTACATAGCATGAATAGAAAACAGAGTATAATCAGTTCGGCAAAATGTTTAAATAAAGGAGTCGATTAATATTATGGCAGAAGCAGCAGCAGATTTTGATTTACTTGACCAAGACGGAGTAAGTCACAAGTTGAGTGATTATAGAGGCAAGTGGTTGGTTTTATATTTTTATCCCAAAGATGATACTCCAGGATGTACAGCCGAAGCTTGCAGTTTTAGGGATGAACGTAGCGATATTATAGATCAGACAGGAGCTGTAGTAGTTGGCGTGAGCAAAGATAGTGTCGCATCTCATAAAAAGTTTTCAGATAAGTATCACTTAAATTTTACGTTACTGAGTGATCCTGACCATCAAGTGATAGAAGCTTATCATTCTTGGAAGCCAAAAAAATTTATGGGTAAAGAGTTTATGGGTATCAATAGAAATACTTTTATTATTGACCCTCAAGGTAATATAGCTAAAGAATATCTTGGAGTTAATCCCAAAAATCATGCTCAAGAAATTATTAAAGATTTAAAAGAATTACAGGGTTCTTAAACAAAAATTATTTAGATCTAAGGGGTATAACCTGAGCTAATTCTTGGTTTGAAGGTTGTTTTGTTGGGCTTTTAGGCTTAACTATCGTTACAGGAATTTGACCATATTTCCTGCGGTAGTTGGCGATTTCGTTGTTTGGAATTAAGTTGGTTTCTTGGCTCGCAACTACGCCCATTCCTCTTAATGTTATTTTGGCAATGTTACTGGCAGTAATATCTTTGGCTAGTTGAGCGGATTGTTCGGTTGCCTGTTCAGCAGTAGGAAATTTTAAGCTAAATAAAGCAGTTATGATTCTTTCATCTGGCCTTACCTGAAGAGCGGCCGGTTCATGAGCCAATATCGCTTCGGCAATTATTTGCCAATCATTAACCTCGATTGAGTAACCGAACATGAGAGCAGCTGTATATGAGCTATTAATGTTTGAGGTGTCAGCTGAAAAGTTATTTTCCACGCCACAATTATAATACAATTGTCAATTATTGTGTGAAATATATTACAATTTTACTTCATTTAATGAAGTTTGTTTTCGACTACAATTTTCAAAGTCTGTAAGTCGGTTTTGAGTTCCTTGTCGGCTAGAATTTTAAGAACTGGAGTGGTTAAACCAAACGTTTGGGCTGGAGTTAAAACGACGATCTTAGATATTACTTGAGTGTTTTTTGTTTGCTCTTTTAATTTAATCGTTTGTTTATATTTTGATCATTCCTAATTTATTCTCTGTCTCAATTTTTTTATTTGGTTCTATAGCGGTGACTATGTTGTGAGCTTTAATGACGTTTTTATTGAAGATAATATTTTCGCTATCATAAGAGATACCTTTTTTTAGTGGTCCTTCATAAGATAGGTATCTAAGTGAACTATTCCATAGATAATAATATTTAAGATGTTTTAAGTATTTATATACTTCTTCAGGAGGGGCTTTAATAGTTATCTTAGACTCGGATGTTATCTTAGTCGTAATCATGCTATTGATTAAATATATAATACCACAAAGACTTGATTGTTTGGTTAATAACTTTATTCTAGGATTAGTTTTTTAGCTTTTGCTTGTTTTGTGGTTTTGCTTATATTTTTGGATAGCTAGTATTGACCAAGCTACAAAATTCAAAAAAGCCGAAATAGCGGCAATCGGTATAGACATAGTAATATAGGTAATAGCTATACTGAGAGCTACCGTACCGGTTAGGATACTGGTCCAAATTTCTGGTTTGTCTTTACTTAATATTGATGGTAAAAGAGCAATTATAAAAACCAACTGACCTATTGTTAAGACGATTTCTTGCCAATGCATATATTAACTTTGATTATAACAAAGATTTAGGTAGCAATCTGCTTATGGTAGTTGTATTATTTAGATGCAGGTATATTTAACTAAATTTTGGGATGATTAACATTTGATGAATATTAGACTTGATGGTAAAAGAGCCCTTGTAACAGGGGGAAATTCGGGTATTGGTGCTTCAATCGTTAATGAATTAGCTGACGCTGGTGCTCAAGTAGCTATAAATTATTTAGATCATCCAGAAGTTGCCGAACAGATGGCTCAGTCGATTCAACAAAAAGGTGGTCAAGCAATTACTATTCAAGCAGATATTGCTAATATGGTCTCAGTTGAAGCGATGTTTAAACGGATAGATGAGGCATGGGGAGGTATAGATATTTTAATAAATAATGCTGGGATTGATGGTGATTATATGACCAGTTGGCAAGCAGATATTGTTAAATGGAAACAAGTTATAGAGATTAATTTATTTGGCACTTTTTATTGTGCTAATCAAGCCCTAAAACGAATGATTTCTCAGAAAATGGGCGTTATTTTATCTACTTCTTCTGTCCATGAAACTATTGCATGGACTGGGCATAGTGCATATACGTCGAGTAAGGCGGCAATTTCTATGTTAACCAAGACTCTTGCTCAGGAGGTTGCTCCTCACAACGTCAGAGTTTTGGCTATTGCTCCAGGAGCTGTTAAAACAACAATCAATCAAAACGTTTGGGACAATCCTACTGGTTTAAAAGATTTATTGGAAAAAATTCCTATGGCTAGAATTGGAGAACCGTCAGAAATAGCTCAAGTGGCTGTATTTTTGGTATCTGATGTTGCCTCATATATTACTGGGCGAACTATATTTGTAGATGGTGGCATGACTGATTATCCTGAATTTGCTCATGGAGGATAATAGTTGGAAGTAATAGAACTGTCAATGCAATAAGGATGGATTAAAATGGGTGATAATTTCAATGCTCCAGGCTATCCAGGAATAACCCCAAAATGGTCTCCTGGGCCTAAGACAGCTGTAGGTACGGCGTTATCTGAAAAAAGTAATGTGTGGTTTAGTGTTGGGCATGGAATTTTAAATGAAGTTTTTTATCCTAGAGTAGATAAACCAGCAATTAGGGATATGGGTTTTTTAATTAGCGATGGCCAGAATTACTTTTCCGAAGAAAGAACAGATACCAGATCAGAAGTTACATGGCTAGCTCAAGGAGTTCCGGCTTTTAAGATAGTCAATACAGCAAAAGATGGCAAATATAGAATTAGTAAGTTAGTTATTACTGATTCTAATAGAGACTGTTTGTTACAACATACTAGTTTTGAGATTTTAGATGGCAGCAATATAGATGATTATCATTTATATGTTTTGCTTGCTCCACATTTAGCTAATTGTGGTGGAGAAAATACTGCCTGGGTAGATAAAACAAATAAAAGGACTATATTGCTAGCCGAAAGGGTCGATTGCGCTTTAGCCCTTTGCTGCTCTAGCCAGTTTATTACAAGTTCGGCAGGTTATGTTGGGTATTCCGATGCTTGGCAGGATGTGTCAATTAATAAAATAATGACTCAGGAGTATTTGCGAGCAGAAAATGGTAATGTGGCCCTGGGTGCTGAAATTGACTTAAAAGCAAAGCAAGATTTTGTACTATCTTTAGGTTTTGGTGCTGATGCAGATCAAGCTAAGACTAATGCTCTAGCAAGTTTAAATGAACCATTTGAACAAATCCAGCAAGACTATATATCGGCTTGGCTGGTTTGGCATAAAAAAAGAAAATCTGACATTGAGCTGGATGATTTGGCTTTCAAAAGTTTAGCTGTTTTACAAACACATCAATCAAAGAACCCTTCTGGTGGGATTATAGCTGGGCTTAGTAGTCCGTGGGGTTATGCTCGCAGCGATGATAACCCGATTGGTTATCATATTGTTTGGACCAGGGATATGGTTGAGTCTGCAGGAGGATTATTAGCTGCAGGTCAGTTTGAAGATATTCGTAATATTATTGGATACTTGCAATATACTCAACGAGATGATGGTCATTGGCCACAAAATATGTGGGTAGATGGTAGTCCTTATTGGAATGGTATTCAAATGGACGAAACTGCTCTGCCTATTTTACTAGTAAATATGGCTCGTAGGGAGGATGCTATTGACGATAAAGATGTCTTAGATTTCTGGCAAATGATTAAAAAGGCTGCTGGTTATATAGTTAGAAACGGTCCAGTAACTCAACAAGATCGTTGGGAAGAAGATCCCGGCTATACTCCATTCACCGTATCAGCGGAGATTGCTGCTTTATTAGCTGCAGCAGATTTTGCTGATTTGAACAAAGAACCAGGTATAGCTAAATATTTAAGAGATACGGCCGATAATTGGTATGAAGCACTAGATAGGTGGATGTATTCAAGAGACAGTGAATGGGCTAGGAAATATAATATTGATGGTTATTATGAAAGAATTGCCACGATTGATAGTAATTCAGTATCTAGATTTCAAAATACAGTACAAATTAAAAATGTTCCCAGTGATTTAGCGACCTTAAAAGCTACTCACTTAATTAGTCCTGATGCATTGGCTCTAGTTAGGTTTGGTTTACGTGCGGCTAATGATTTGAGAATTACTAATACTGTTCAGATGATTGATGATATTTTAAAAATAGAAACACCTTTTGGGTTAACCTGGCATAGATATAATAATGATGGATATGGCGAACATCAAGATGGGAGCGCTTTTGATGGTACTGGCATTGGTCGCGGTTGGCCACTGCTAAGCGGCGAAAGAGCTCATTATGAGTTAGCTCTGGGGAATTTTGGACAAGCAGATAAATTGCGTCAAGATATGGCTAATTTTGCTTGTCAGAGTGGCTTAATACCTGAACAGGTTTGGGATAATCAGCCAATAGTTGAATATGAACTTGAATTAGGTAGACCAACTGGCTCAGCAATGCCTCTAGCTTGGGCTCATGCTGAATATATTAAGTTAGTTCGGTCATTAAAAGATGGCAGGATTTTTGATCAACCTCATCAAACAGTTAAAAGATATTTAGTAGATAAAACTATTGCAAACTATAGATCGTGGCGTTTTAATCATAAGATTAGGACTATTTCGACTGGTAAAATTTTACGTGTCGAAGTTCTTACTCCAGCTAAGGTTCGTTGGACTGTAAATGATTGGCGAACAAGCAATAATGATGCGACTCAAGATAGCGGATTAGGAGTGTATTTTTGTGATCTTGATACTAGTCAGTTGCCTGCAGGTACTAACATTCTTTTTACTTTTTATTGGTTATATGCAAACCGTTGGGAAGGGGTAGATTTTAAGGTTTACATAGAAAGCTAATTGTTAGCAATTGTTAAATAACGATTTATCTAAATAACAATATTGCATACATCTAATATGCTAATGGTATGATAGCTAATACAAAGATATGAATTTAATAAAAATTATCTTGAAGTACGTGCCTGATGTTCTGCAGCCCAAGAGAAAAGTTGTTAAAAAACTGAAATTTTACCGAGCTGTTAGAATATTGGGTCCAGGATTAGTAACAGGTGCCGCCGATGATGACCCTTCAGGTATTGCTACTTATTCTCAAACAGGTGCTCAATTTGGCTTTGGTCAATTATGGACTGCTTTGTACCAAATACCGCTTTTGATTGGCATTCAAGAAGCATGTGCTCGTATTGGTGCTGTTGCTGGAAAAGGTTTAGCTGGGGTAGTTAAAGATAATTATTCCCGTAAAGTTCTCTATGGTGTTGTTGTGTTAGTAGCCCTAGCTAATATTATTAATGTAGGAGCAGATATTGGAGCCGTGTCTGCATCTGTAAAATTAGTAGTTAATATTCCCTTCGCCCTAATTGCTATCCTAACCGCTATTATTATTGCTTTATTGGAAATATTTATTAGTTATAAAGTTTATGCCAAAATATTAAAATGGTTAGCACTAGCTTTGCTGTCCTATCCAATTACTGCTTTGATAGTTCATGAAAATTGGGGAAAAATATTATACGCTACGGTAGTCCCGCATATTAGTTTAACGTTTAGTTTTTTATTTATTATTACTGGAGTTTTTGGTACTACTATTTCCCCGTATATGTTTTTCTGGCAAAGTTCAGGAGAGGTTGAAGAAGAAATTTCGCACCATATGGTCGCTCAACGAGGAGGCATTCCTCGGCTAACTAAAAAGTTTTTAAAGGATTTAAAAATAGACAATACTGCTGGAATGTTGGCTGCGGAATTAGCTCAATGGTTTATTATTATTACTACAGCGACGGTTTTATTTAATCACGGTATTCATAACATTAATACTGCAGCTCAAGCAGCTCGTGCTCTACAACCACTAGTTCGTACTTTTCCTGATTCGGGTCAGTTAGCTAAAGATATTTTTGCTGTTGGAGTTATTGGATTAGGATTTTTGGCTATTCCGATTCTTGCTGGTTCAGCTGCCTATGCACTGTCTGAAGCTTTCGGCTGGAAAGAAGGTTTATATCGTAAATTCAGTAAAGCACGCGGATTTTATGGGGTAATTATTATTGCTACTTTAATAGGATTAGGGATTAATTTCTTAGGTATTAATCCTTTAAAAGCTTTAGTGTTTACGGCTGTCTTTAATGGAGTTGCGGCAGTACCGCTAGTTTTCTTAATCGCACGAATTAATAGTAATAAAAAGATTTTAGGGGAATATGTTGGCGGCAAATTATCCCGGATGATCGTGTGGTTAACGTTTATTGTTATGGCGACAGCTTCTATTGCCTTGTTTTATACTTTATAAGTCCTAAAGCCAATTATCGGCTAAAAGTTTATTTTGACCTGCGAAGTATTCTCTTGCAGCTATAGACCAGAGTTGACGATTATTACCTGATGGAATCGGGGTTATTTCCCCAGCGTTATTATATCCAACAGTTAATAGTTCTTGACCTTCCTGAATATGGTTAGCAACTAAAGAGGCGATTTCTTTTTCTTTGACTAAACTAAATTTATTAGCTCCATAATGGATCATAGCTTGTTCAAATATCCAAACACTTTTACCATGATAATTATCTGACAATTTGTTAGAAATATCCAACGGAGTACACATATATCCAAAAGGAGTAGATAGTTGCTCTGCCCTAGCACTTATAGCTTGAAGGGGTAAAAATTCTTTATATTGTTGAGGTATATAGGCTAGTGAATGCAGTTCATCGGAAGATGTTTGGATCAATGCTTTATGTTTATCTTGGTATGCAACATATCCATTTTCTCGAATGAATTTCTTAATACCCATTATAAACATTGTCTTGGCTATATTGGCTAAACTATTATCGTTGAGTAAGATGCTGGCACTTAATAAGCCTCTAGCAGCTATAAATTGGACTTGAGGATAAATAACTGGGTATATGGGCTCAGTTTTACCGTTAGCTTCAGGCAGGATTGAATCTTTCCAGTAAGTGACTTTGAGTGCATATTGATTACTGTTCTTTGGGGGAATTGTCAATAATAAAAAATTATTATCTATCGAGCTGGTAATGTAATCAGCAGCTTTTTGTAAATTATTTTTTCTGTTAGCTATAAACTGAGCATATCTATGTTGGTCTAAGTTTTTTAATATTTCTGCGGCAATTAGAAATAGTCCAGTAGTATCACTGGCATTGTAGGTACTGATTAGTTCTCTATTGTTGACCTTAACTCCCGGATATTCATGATGAATTTTACCCGGTTTTTCGCCGGTTTTAGAATCTTCTTTTTGCCCTTGATATTGAGCACTGATCTCTAATTGAGTAGATAAAAGATCGACATTACAAGAAATCAATCCGGCGATTATGGTGTCTCGGCTAAAATTTCTAGGATAATTAGGTAGACCTGCAGAGTAACTGATTTCACCTCGCTCATCATACTGTTGGAAAATTTCAAAAGGTCTATGATCGATTATTTTATTGGTTTTACTGAGTGTTTTCATAACTAGTGTTATTATTTATTGTTCAACAATTTTGGCGAATTCGAGATCTTGATTGATAGGTAAATATAATATTTTTTTTGTCTTGATATGTAACGTATCTTTAGTTTCTTGGTCAGGGTCAATCATTAGGCATATTCCGCTGGATTCATCTATTAGGTCTGAATTCCTGCGGATCGCTTGATTACGTAATTTTAAACTATGAATAGATTCAATCCCTAAACACATACCACCAATCTTTTTGCCGACAATATCAATTGGTAAAAGATTGATCTTTTTAGTAAAGATATTTATGTACGCATATTGTCCTTCTATAAACATTTTTGAGCCGCGGATTTTGCTTTGGTTTTCTGCTATGTTAATCAAATTATCAATTTCTTGCTGTTGTTTTTGTCTAGTTTGTCGTCGAAATTTTGTTGATCTAATTAAAGAATTTAAAGCTATTGAAGACTGAATTAAGGTTTCTAGTTGACGATCAAAGTCTATTGAACCGTCGTCTTTATAAAATATTTCATCTAATTGATTAAGCAATATAATATTACTATCTAGATCGAAGAATGCAACAAGTGTTAGATCTTGATAAAGTGTTTGGGCTATATTGTTGCTCTTTGAACCAAGCATTATTTGTTGCATGATTTTATATTTTTTAGTGTCGTATTGTTGGTAATAAACAGTCATGAAACCATTATGAATACCTTCAAGCCCATCGCTATAACCCCATGACTCACCTAAAAATATTCCGTTTTCCTGATCTATTTCTGGATGTAAACCATTGCCGCTAATAAAGACTGCTTGACCGATATATGGAAAAGATTTATCTAATTCTCTAATAGCTCGATTAGCAACAAAATCTATTTGTTCTGGTTTAGTGGTGTCGTTTAGTATTGCCTGCCAACTGTTGGCTCTAGCATAAGTAATGTCCGCCATATCTTGCTCTGGGGTTGATTCGAACCCGAACTCTGTTCTGCGATTCATGTCTATTTATATCCTTTAAGTAAATAATAAACTGCTTAGGTAAAAAATCCAATACAACTGTTTATAACAATTACATTTTATTGGTAAAAATTATTAGTATTCTTGAACAGTTTAAATCGATTATAATATTAAATCAATTTTGTCATTTAGTTGTTTCGTAGTTTAATACGCCAGCAGTGGCCTGGTATATAGATTGAGCGGTAATTCGAATAAGCGATATGTTAGCATCATTTAAGGACTCACTAGAATCTATAAAACCGAGTATTCGTTCTGCTGTTTGCAGCTCACTACGCAAAGACAAGATTAATTCTCGCAAATTATGGCTTAGTGCATATTCATATAATATGATAGTTTGTTCTAGTTCTATTTGTGATGATTGTAGTCTTTCGAGGTATTTTTCAAAGGCTGCAATATTAATATTGGTTTTGTCGTCTAAGAAATTTTGCTCAACAAGATAAGCATCAATTTGTTTAGTTAAGGTGTCCAGATATTTTGTCGCTTCTAGTTTGCTACTTATATTATCTCGCTTTGTATTATTTTGTTCTAATCCAAATAAACGTGCTAAACGCCAATTAATTCTATAACATATAGCTTTTATTTCTACTTCTGCAAGATTAGCTACGTTTTGATTTTTATCACTTTTCTCTTTTAAGTTTAAATAATCAATAATAAGTGCGGTAAAAATTATAGTTAAAGAAGATGCCGCTAAATCAATAAACAGTTCTCCCCATAGCGAAGCGAAACCGATGAAATTTGAGATTAATAAACTTAAGATAAAAATTAAACTACCAACTGCAAATATTGCAGATCTTTGTTTGGTGATGAAATCTTTGAAATGCACTGACTAACTATAACAACTTTTTATCTAATTATAGAATAACTAAGTGTATTGTTTTTTGAATTAGACTGAATCATGGAATTTATTATAAGATGAATATTCAATGGATTATTTAGTTGTTTGTCTAGGGCTTACTAGACAATGAATCAATAGCTTTTTTTTGTTTAGTTAAATCCGGTAAGCGATGAGCTAATGTTTTAACGCTTGGCCCAAGATTCATAGAATCAAACAAAGCTGTCCAGCTTACGCTAATGGCTGCGCGCCCTAACCACTTGAATGCTTGAAGATGATGCTTATTTATACGTTCTTGCCTAGCTGCAGTTAATGTATTGCTAGTTCTGTAATAACCATTGTTACCTTTCTTAAGAAAGTGATGAGCTGTTGTGTAGATTGTTTCTGGTCGATTGAATTTGTCTGACTGTTTAAAGATAACTGTTTCTAGTGTGGCAGTTCTGGCCAATAGATTTATGGTTGCCCCGTGTTCAGCGAGTAGTTCGCGTTGTTGATAGGTATTTAGTCTAGGGCTGTCTATTTTAAATATATGAATAAAAGTTTTAGCGCCCGATTCTTCTATATTTTTTTTACCTTTATTTAGTTCTGATAAATCTAAATCGGCTATACTGTGGCGAACAAGATTAAATCCTAGATCTCTATAAATTTTGGCTAATTGTAATTGGTTATCTATGGTTGATGCTGAAGGTTCAAGTAGGTCAATAGCTTGATTGAATAATGAATCTGCTTGATCATAATCTCCGACTATTTCTGATTTGAGAGCTTGTTCATGCAGTGATTGAGCTTGTTGATTTTGGCTAAAAGCTGATGTTGTTAATCGTTCCGTCATATTTTTATTAAGCCAATTTATTTAAGACTGCACAAATCGAAGGAGCCTGCATGCGCATTTGTTGAGTTGCCGGTTTATCTTCACCAAATAATTTAACATTTTTTATATTTTTTAGATCGGTGTATTTAAAACCAAGTCTCATAAGCACTTCTGGTAAAAAGTATATTTCGTCAGGCCAAACATATGCCGTAACTGGCTGGTTGGGCAAGGCTTGTTTAAGTAGTATTCTGCCAAGTTGTTTAGCGACTCCTTGATCTTGAAAATTGGGTTTAACGGCAAATTCTCTTAACCATAGATATCTTCTATCCTCGCTTGCATATTTGTATGCTTCTTCTTTTCTATCGATAAATTTTAGATCTACACCTAACAAGTTTTCTGGTAAATGGAACTTTTTTCTAATACGCCATGAAACATTATCAGCTGAGTAAGCCCAGCCTATAAGTTCGTTTGATTGAGTAGCAATAGCTACTCTTGGATTTGAGTATGATTGGTCTGGTCTATATTGTTTTCCGACTTCTTGGTTGGGGTCAATATGAGATTCATAAAAAGCATTAAAATCATTCCATTTAACTAAGTAATCTATGTCTTCAGGAGGTCTATCGATTACGTTCTTGCTAGCTTGGCGTTGGAGATTTTGTAAATCGCGCCACTGCTCGGAATCTATTTCTAAGGGATGGTACGTTTTAACTTCTAGACTCATATCAATTAATAACTTTCTTTACTTTAATAAGTAGCTGTATTTGCACTTAGTATAGTATCAATAATAATATTTAGCAATAAGTATCACCTTAAAATATTTTTATTTTAAATTATTATTTTATAGTTAGTTTTATAATATATGCTTATAAATTGGTTTGATGGCAGTATTTTTTGAATTGATTATACTCATCTTGCGATATAAATTTTTGTGGATATTTTAGTATTGATTTAGGGTCAATCCACTGGCTTTTTACGTGTTCATCAGAAAGTAGTATATTGCCTGCAAGATAATTTACTTCAAAAAATAAAGCTAAGACGTGGTGGTCTAAATTATTTTTGTCATAATGTCTTTTAGCAGCAAACACTATATCGTTTATTTTAAACTTCAGATTTTTTCCTAATTCTTCTTGTAGTTCTCTAATTAATATTTTTTCTAGATCGAAATCTATTTCTGATTTATCCATTCTTCCTCCAGGAAAATCATAATATCCGTCATTGGTTATTAATAACAGAATTTCTTTATCTCTTTTTAAGAGAGCTTTAGTAGAAATTTGAAAATAGGCAAAGTCATTCAGGCTCATAGAGATTATTATAGCAATCTAATCATCAAAAAATTATTACTACGTTATGATTTTAAATTTGCTTGCTAGGATGGTTATTCATGGATAGGTCAAAAGATAATTATGATATCAAAAGTTAGTAAATATTTGCAGAATATGTTATTAACATAATTATGCATGAGTTTAGAAAAGAGGAATATCCTAGTCCAGGATTAACGGAGTTAGACATTGTTCGGTTAACTAATAATATCAATAGGTTGTTATTGCCAACTGATATAAGTTATATAGGAGAATCAGCGAATAATAAAAATGATGCCTTAAATCAAGTAGCTCAATTGCTCCTCGACGACAGCAAAAGAGATGAAGTAACGCAATTAATTATAGACAAACACAATAGGTCAGAAGTAATTCCTGATTATGCCTTATATGCATATTGGGCGCTTATACAAAGAACTAGTAAATTAGCACCTAGCGCTGCTTTGCCTCCAGATTTAGTGGATTTTACTCTCAAATTAGCTCAAGAACAGGGAGATTTAGATATTGCTTTTAAATTAATAATGCTCAGTTCTTATGTTGGTATTGATGAATTAGAAGATGACCCAAAAGAAGCAAAAAAAGCATTAATTTCAATCCATAAATCTTTATTGGAAACAATGCAGCAAAATAAAATAAACAGTATGGATCAGTGCATTGGATCTGCACAATCATCAAGTAATTTGTTGTTTACAATAAAAAGCGATGAACATAAAGTTGATCGTGAGCGCTTAGATGCACGAAAAAGTAGACCACAAGATCTTCTGCTGGATATTGCAAATAACAAGTTTATGACACCCGAAGGCTTGGCTGCTGCTAAAGTCCAACAAGATCTCGATCGTTTAAAAATACGAGATGGTAGACCACAAGATCTTCTGCTGGATATTGCAAATAACAAGTTTATGACACCCGAAGGCTTGGCTGCTGCTAAAGTCCAACAAGATCTCGATCGTTTAGCTATACGGACAAAACGATTTACAGATCTTCTGCTGGATATTGCAAATAACAAGTTTATGACACCCGAAGGCTTGGCTGCTGCTAAAGTCCAACAAGATCTCGATCGTTTAGATGCACGAGATGGTAGACTACAAGATCTTCGGAATGACTTATTTCGCGGGAGACTCTTAACTAATGTTGGTATTCAAGAAGCTAAAAAAATTTTAGGTCTTAGTTAGCTCAATGCATTTGAAATTAGAACTCGAGAAATTAGATTTTGCTTCGAAACGCAACAAAGAATAATTATCGTAGCTCACCATACTAGTCTCGAATCTTTAAGACCGAAGCTAGGCAGATAACTTAATACCGATTGCCTCGGCGACTTTCAGTATCCATTATTCTAGTCGATCGACTTTATGACCTAAGGCTAACATTTCTTGCATGTAAGTTTCGGACTGTTTTGTAAAAGCATCAACAGCATTAGTTAATAAATTTAGTTCATCTTTAGTTGCGGTTTTTTCTAGCCCTTCATGTATTATCTTAAACTCAGACTGCATGAATTTGTAAAGTTTAGTAAATTCATCTTCGCTCATAATAAGTTAATATAGCAGGCGGGGTACGTTATAAATAATGTAAAGCCGGATATTTAATACAAATTTAACAAGTCTTAATGCTTACTTGATGGAGGCTAAAGTTTATTTACTTGGCTTGGCACAGGGTTCTTATTCCAAACTTTTGAAGAATAGATAGCATTAAAGATAAAGATTATGACGAACAGTAAATTCGTTAAACGTTTGAAGATCAACCAGAGACTTGAGAGGCACTGTAATGATTCGAAGATCTTCTGATGAAAATGTAGTAGTTTTGATTTTAATAATGATAGTTTCGACAACTCGGTATCATAGGGTTTTTATAGTCGATGTCGAACACTATTTACTATTAGCCTGGTTGCTTGTGACGTGGACAAAATCCTCTCATAAAGAGAGTATGTTCTTCTACTACATTAGACTCTAAATCCTCAAAATCTGACTCCCTATATTTACTTAAATCATCTGTGGCGGCATGCTTCGCCAATATTCTACCCATCTCCTCGCCTTCCATGAACCAACCAATAGCGAATAACTTCATCATGGCAAATTGGTCTGGCGTTACGTTAGGGAAAAGCGAAGAAATAAAAACTTTAATTCTATCATCTGAGTCTACTATTGCTTCTGCCGTATCCAACATTGGTATAGGATATTCATCGTTATTTGTTCCAGCCATTGTATTTAAGTGAAACAAAAAAAACTAATTCTTGCAATGTTTTGTTGGCGAATTTTTCCAACAAAGTCATATAGACTACCAAAAAGATATTCGCGTATCTGCTGTAAGTCCTTTGTCGTGCCAACTTCAAAAGACGTCAAGTCTGGGCCACCAGAGTTTTATTGCCCGTCGTTTGCTTGTATTGTCGATGTTATATATATTATAGTAAATCTACTCTGCGTTGATTGTTTAGCTCATAGCCTCCAAGCTCATGATTTAGCTAGTATAACCTGAATTGATGTCCAGTAATCCTTGAATAGCTGTATTAGCAAAATTGTCGCTACGGTAAATCATATATGATTATTCGGGAATAAGTATTGCATTGTGCTTGGATGTATAATTTTGATCCCCTCATACTCTTTTAGCACTAATAGGTCTTTATCAAATGTTAAAATGGCGTCTGCTTTTGCTTCTTTGGCGCATTCTAAAATTTTATCATCATCGGGGTCTCTTACGACCGTAATTTTTTGACTCGGATATACGATTCTAACTACTCCACGGACTTGAATAAGCATGTTAACTACTTGTTGTCTGTCAAAGCCAAACTTGTCGCTTTCTAGCTTTTCTTGAAGTTCTAGCAAAATAGCTTCTGAACTAAATAACTCATAGGTTAAGAATTTTGTGCCCCGACCGATTAAGTAACTTCTCGCATAGCCATTCTTTAAGGCGGCTGCTATATAAAATCCTGTATCTGGGACTATGTTAAGTTTTGGACTTGGCATAGTTAGCGACATCATCTTCTGTTTCGAGCCCTAATCTCTTTAATAAAGGCTCTGCCTGTGACTGCATCTCTTCCAGCGTCTTTTCGAGTCGTATTCTGGAGTACATAGACCTAACAATGTCACTTTGAGATGACTTTGTTTGTATTGCTAGAGCTTTAATACCTAATGCTGTTTCTTCATCTAGTGAATAACTAACTGTCTTCATACGTTATATTCTAATAGAGTACCTAATAGTTGTCAATAGAAATGTTATTATGTATGGCTCCCCACGATAGAGTTAGTTATAACCGTAATAAAGCTTGATTTTAAGGGATTATGCTGTAGTTAAGCGGTAATAATAAGGGATTATGCTGCTTCGCCGACGGTTTTACCGTAATGTTTAGAGGTCTGAATCTCAATAATCTCTGCGGTCGGCTCGATTTCTTCTCTTTCTGGGTCATCATCTGGTGTAAACCCTAACGAGTCACGGAATCGATATGCATCTACACCTAAGGCAATCGCACCTAAAACAAAAACTCCGCCACCTGCTAAAGCCGTCAATTCAGCAATATGAGGATTAAATATGGATATATCAACAGAAGCGGCTGACACTATAGCGCCTACGCCGGCGATTTTTATGTCAGTCATAAAACGTCTATATTTATGCTCGAGAACCTCTTCATGCCTCATATTTCAATGAATATATATGTATTGGCCAACAAAGTCAATCAAGAAAATTCCAAGCGTTTAATACATTCTGCTTATGCTTGGCTCATCATACAGGTCACGGACCAAGTTACGCCAGCAGTTGCTTTTCTATGTCGAGGTACTTTTTTATATCGCTTGTAGTGGTGTGATTATTCAGAACTTTGAGTGCGGATATCACGTAATGTCTATAGAGCATAATAGGTTTTATGTATTTTCTTTCCAGATCTGATAGTTGGCGAATAGCTTCGTAACTTGTAAGGTATTGCCGAGCCGTGCAAATGGTCGCAAATACAGACGGGGATTATCCAAAAAGTTTACCTTGGGGATGGCTTGAGAACAGACATATCATAAGGGCGTTATGTAACTTTGCATTATTACAATGGGAGCAAGATCATATTAGGCTCTTCCTAGAAATCTACCGGAAGCTACTTGCTTCTAACATGAACGATAATATAGGCGCGCGGTATAGCATTTTAGCAATTCGACTTGGTTATGGTTCGGAGTACGAAGAGTTATTTTTGCCCGACTCCGAACCAATATTTGGACTGGATGCTAAGAAAATGGATACTTGGTTTATTACAAATGCTCCAAAATTCTCAAATGAGTTTGTTGATTTTCTCAAAAATGCAAAGTAATATGAGTAGCCAAAGTGCTTTTGGCAAATAAAATCTAGGACAATGACAGGTCACGGAATCTAGTCTGCTTTCGCGCTGCTTGGTGGCCGTAGAGTTTCAGGCCGGTCTTGGAGCCAGATAACAGGGGTACATTTCGGAAGTTGAATGTTTAAGCAGTTCCAATCAATGTTGAAGATAATGGGAACTGGATTCGAAACAAGTGTTTGTACCACCTAATTTTTGAGCTCGCTTTACTTTAGCTTGTCTCTGTATAATGTCAAATAGTTTTACACTTAGTGTTGAAAAATTTCACTTTGTGGTAGAATATATTTATGAGGAGTACAAAAATTCCAGCAGCGATAAGATTAACACGTACGCCTGAAGTAGCGAAAGCTTTAGCATTGGCAAAGAAGCGCTACCCAACTCTAAGCGACCCAGAAATTTTGAAAGTAGGTTTGGCGAAACTTACTGCAAATATAACTGAATATGATGATATAGCTGAAGTGCGGGCAATGACAGCACATTCATTTAGTATCGGTGGATATCTTGATGACCCCGAAGAGGATATTTACCACTTGGGGATGGGGAAGAAAGTGAGCTTCTAAAGTGCCTACTATTCAGTGGAATATCTACATCGCTGAAATAGGTTTTATAGAAAACAACACTTCAAAGTTGCGCCCAGTCATTGCTATAAGTGAACCAGTCGGCATATATAATATTGTGCTTGTTGCGCCAATATATTCAATAAAACCTAGCCACAAGCTTAAGGGTGACATACTTATCCCAGATAATTATAAAGATTTGGGCCTTGTGAGACCTTCAACAATTAGGCTACATCGTATTGCACCTCTTCCTTCATCTGATTTAAAGGAAAAACTTGGCCATGCATCTACCGATATTCAAAAATATGCAAAATACGAATTGAAGAAACTGTTTGGCATATAACTTAGATAGCTACCTTATATTACTAAATAATAGATGTACTAGATATTTGATGTGATAAAAAACCTTTAAAACGAATCATGGCTCCCCTTCCACTACTCAATTAGCAACCTATCTCTTGAGTATCGAGTCGACGGGAACTACCTTAGAGACTTAGCTCAAAGGCTTGGATTACAAAGATCAACGCAACTCAAGCCACTGACCGTATCTCCTTACATGTAGCCACCCGTACCATAATTTATTTTGCCGTAAATATCATCATATATCTGATTTACTTCTTGATTGGTCAGTGACCGTTCAAGGTGTCTAAGGGTTATGCGAATTAGGACATTTTTCTGGCTAGAGTTAATTCCAAGCCGTTTACGTATCTTTACAGGTAAATCATCATATGACGTCTCGCTTAACACTTCTACACTTTCAAGTACGTTAACTCTGTCGCCAAGAGCCTCACGCCCCCCGCGTAACAACTAGAACTAAAACTACAGTAACTAAAAACCCCGCATAGATACGGAGTTCAAAATGCTTATGGCTCCCCCTACACCATTCAATCAGCAACCTAACTCTTGAGTTTGATGTAGACCAAAGTTATCTGAAAAGATTAGCATCAAGACTTGGATTGCGTGGACTAAAAGCTACTTTAAGTACTGTAGCATAGTGGGGTGAATTATGGTAGCACCACGAAACTCCTTAAGCCGCAGTAATTCCCTATCGGCAGTTGCTATGGCTTCGGCTTTCGCTTCAAGTGAGCACTCTAATATTATGTGATCGTCTTGATCCTTAAGTATATTCGTTACTTTTTGTTTGGGCTGCACTAGTATTGCATACATAAGTATAGTTTCTACGTATTTAGCGGATTCTGCACGATCCCAATGAAACTTACTTTCTAGTTTGTCACGCACCTCAAGTATTATCTCAGGCGAAATGTATAACCGATAAGGGCCATTTGGTCTGGAGCGTTTTAGTTGTTCCCAGGAATAGCTATTCTTTTTTATTGCTGCTATGTAGACGTTGGTGTCGAATACGATCTTCATAAGTTTCACCGCTCTCTAAATACTCGTATAGTTGGTCCTCGGTTTCTATGCCGAGGTTTTTTAGAACTGGTGCAGCAGCTTGCTGGATGTTATCCATGGCCTCACTGAACTCATAGGTTCTCACCATGTCACGAAAGACATCGCTCTTTGACTTTTTGTCACGCTTCGCCCATTTATC